>JAYPMN010000060.1:0-8202 GCA_038129925.1 Flavobacteriaceae bacterium | reverse complement strand
TCAATAGGTCCAATCTGGGATTTTAATTTAGCCTTTGGAAATGCAAATTATTGTGATGGAGGAAGGTATGATGTATGGGCTTATAAATTTAACGAAAGATGTCCTAATGATTTTTGGCAAGTTCCCTTTTGGTGGGATCGATTTATGGAGGATCCCAATTTTAAGAGTTTATTACAACAAAGGTGGAATGCCCTGAGGGACAATGAATTGAGTGAAAATAGTATTCTGTCTAAGATTGATACATATGTCAGTCTTTTTGAATCCTCTGGTAGTGGAAAGGCTAATTTTAGGAGATGGCAAGTTTTAGGAGAGTATGTGTGGCCAAACGAGTTTATAGGCGGTTCATATCCTGAAGAAATAAATTATTTAAAAGACTGGATTTCCAAAAGGCTTGTTTGGATAGATAATGAAATTAATACGTTTTAGTCTATTGCATAAAAAATCCGCAAGAACTAGATTTTAGTTATTACGGATTTAGTGGTACCTCCAGGAATCGAACCAGGGACACAAGGATTTTCAGTCCTTTGCTCTACCAACTGAGCTAAGGTACCCCGCTTTTAAGCAAGTGCAAATATAGTAGGCTTTTGTTTCCCTTCAAAAAGAATTCAACTATTTTCTTTGTAATTTTACATCTTCAACAATTAGTGAAGATGCAGCTCGTCATTGATATTGGTAATACTCTAATCAAATCTTATGTATTTGACAAGGATCAACTTTTAGATTCAGACACCGAACCTACAGCCAATTGGAATTCTTCCCTAAATGGAATGATAAAGCGACATCCTCAGATAGAAACTGCAATAGTTGCTGATGTCAACAGATCATTTTCTTCAGAATTAGAAGTCTTTTTGGGAAAGATTAAAATACTCCATTGCTCCATGGATTTAAAATTACCTTTTAAATCGCTTTATGACTCCAATACCCCACTTGGAGCAGATCGCATAGCCTTATTAGCGGCTTGCTGCTTACTCTATCCAAAGTCAAATGTATTGGTAATTGACTTGGGCAGTTGTATAACCTATGATTTGATCAGTGCAGATGGTATTCATCACGGAGGATCAATTAGCCCTGGATTTGGTATGCGATATAAGGCTATGAACTCCTATTCTGGGACCCTCCCTGAGTTAGATTTTCATCAAGTTGAGACTCATACGGGGAAATCTACTGAAGCGGCTATGCATACTGGTGTTTATTTTGGAATAAAGCACGAAGTTGAGGGAATGATAAAATGGTATGAGGGAGAAATTGAAAATTTAACGGTTATTTTAACAGGTGGCGATGCAGAAAGGTTGCCAAAACCATTTAAAAATGGCATATTTGCCCATTCGAATTTTTTAGCTAAAGGTTTGAACCACATCTTAGCATTGAGTACAAGTTCATGACACGAATCATTACAAATCTTTTTATCTTTTTCTTCGTCCTTCAGGCTATGGCACAAAGTGGTTCTGCATCTCCTTACTCTTCCGCAGGTCTTGGCGAACGAAATTTTAATGGAACTCAAGCCACAAGACATATGGGGGGGCTAGATGTATTTACAGACTCTATTCACGCCAACCTTAACAATCCAGCCAGTTATGGATTTTTAAAAGTGACCACTTATTCAGTTGGGATCCATTACAGAAACACCAATCTTGCTTCACTCTCCGAAAACCGAGATGCAGACGATGCCTCTTTAGATTACTTAGCAGTGAGTATTCCGGCAGGAAAATTTGGTTTTGGTTTTGGAATCATACCGTATTCTTCTGTTGGCTATAAGATTGAGGCACTCAGCTCAAATATTGACGGAGTATTGAATTTATTTAATCGTTATGAGGGTCAGGGAGGAATCAATCAAACCTATTTATCTGTAGGGGTACCCCTAGCTTCATTTTTATCAATCGGAGCAAGTGCGCAATATAACTTTGGAAATTTATTTTATAGAACTGGTCAATATATAGAAGGAATTGAAAACGGCACTTTTTTAACGAATCAATCCAGTGTTTCTGGATTCAATTATCAATTTTCAGCTCAAGCGAACATTCCAATACAAAAAAAATTCCTGCTTCAAGGGATGTTTTCATTTCAGCCAGAGGCCTCGTTGAAATCAGCGAATGAGCGAATTTTTTATACTCAATCCATTTCCAACGAGACGATTGTAGATTTTCAAGAAATTAATTTAGCCTCACAAGGACTTGATGAAACCGCGCTTGAAGCCTCTGCAACAACTAAGCTTGGTATAGGTTTCGGCGAAAACAAAAAATGGTTTTTAGGAATTCAAAGAAATATCACAAAATCTGCTAACTTTAGAAATGATTTTTTTGAACGTACAAGTATTGTCTATAAAGATGCTAAACAATGGTCTGTTGGTGGATTTTTTATTCCCAACTATGCCTCGTTTACAAGTTTTTGGAGCAGGGTTGTTTACCGCTTCGGATTCCGATCTGAACAAATGAGTCTTATCGTAAATAATGTTCCTTTAACAGAAACTGGTATATCTTTTGGTGTAGGTTTACCATTAGGAAGCCTATCCAACGCAAATGTTGGTTTTGAAATAAGTCGACGAGGTGAGAAAAAATCAGGGTTAATCCAAGAAACATTAGTCGCAATGCGAATCGGATTGTCTTTAAATGATATTTGGTTTATTAAGAGAAAGTATAATTAAAATTTGAAATGATGAGAAAACTTTGTACTCTAGTTCTAATTCTTCTAGGAGTTTACCAAGTCCCGGTACTTGCTCAAGACACTACTGTCTGTATGCAAGATCTATCAATATTTGCAGAGTCTGCAAAAGTAAAAAACTACAAAGCCGCTTTTGAGCCTTGGATGCGCGTAAGAAAGAATTGTCCAACAATTAATGCTGCAATCTATTCTTACGGGGAACGAATTTTGAAGGATTATATCAAAAATGGTACTCCTGAAGAACAGGAAACATTCAAAAAAGACCTTATACAACTATATGATGAGTGGGTCCTAAATTTTCCTAAAAAACGGAATAAATCTGTGGTTGGAGATATTATCAGTAAGAAAGCCCAGGCTTTATTAGATTACAAACAAGCTGACTTAAAAGTTATTTACAACACCTTTGATCAAGCATACAAACAGGATGCAGCCAGCTTTACCAATCCTAAGTTTTTATACAATTACTTCAAAACCCTGTACGATCGTTACAAAGCGGGAGATACTGAGGTTTCTATGGAACTATTGTTTAATAAATACGAGGAAGTTTCTGAAAAATTTGAGCTGGAAAGCACTAAGTTGGCTAAAAAACTAGATGTCATCCTTAAAAAAGAGGAGTCTGGCACAGCACTAACAAGTAGAGAGTCCCGCAGCAAGCGGATCTATAATGTAAACTCAAATGCAATTGGAACATTTTTATCCAATTTAGATGCCATTATTGCCAAAGAAGCTACTTGTGAAAATTTGATTCCACTCTATCAAAGAAACTTTGAAGCAAACAAAACAGATCCCCTGTGGATCAAGCGTGCAGCAAGTAGAATGGACAGTAAAGAATGTTCAGATGATCCGCTTTTTGTTACACTGGTGGAGGCGCTTCATGCCCTTGAACCTTCAGCTGATTCAGCGTATTATTTAGGACTTTTAAACGATAAAAGCGGTAATGCGGATGAGGCTTTAAAATACTATGAAGAATCCATAGCTTTAGAGACCGACAATTACAAGAAGGCTAAAATACTTCTAAAAATCGCTAATAAATTCAAGGCTGCTGGGAGAAAGTCCTCAGCTAGAAGTTATGCCAACAAAGCACTTGGTTTTCAGCCCTCCTTGGGGCGTGCTTATTTGCTCATAGCTAATATGTATGCTAATAGTGCAAATCAATGTGGAGATTCTCAATTTAACAAACGTGCAGTTTACTGGCTTGCAGCAGATATGGCCAAAAAAGCTGGTCAGGTGGATGCTTCACTAAAAAGAGTTGCAAGTAGAACAGTAGAGAGTTACACTGGAAGAGCCCCAAGTAAAACAGATATTTTTACAGAAGGAAACGCAGGGACGGTAATCAAATTTGATTGTTGGATCAATAGAAGCGTCACTGTTCCTAGTTTGTAAATGGAAATAGATTTCACAAAAAAGATAAAAGGGCTTTTGGTTGTAAACATGGCCCTTTTTATTTCTTGTGGCGACAGCTCTCAAGCCTTAATGGAAATCAATACAGATATACAGGAGCCCCTAGGAACGGCGTCTAATATTAGAATGGTATATACCGATTCTATAAAAATTCAAGCCATTTTAACCGCTCCTAAACACGTAGATTATACCAATCTCAGCTTTCGTTATGCAGAATTTCCAGAGGGGTTAAAAGTGATTTTTTATGATGATTTAGAACGAGAGAATGAAGTCGTAGCTGATTACGGTATATTATACAATGACACTAAATTAATCGATCTGAGGGGGAATGTAAGATTGCTATCACATGATGGTTCTATTCTTACAACAAGCCAGCTATTTTGGGATGCAGAATCCGAGTGGCTTTTTACCGAACAGCCTTTTAAGTTTGAAGATAATGACTATAATTTTGATGCCTTAAGATTGGATACCAATAAGGAATTTACTAAATTTCAAACAGGAAGTCTGATTGGAACTGTAACAGTTTCGGAAGAAAAAGATTCCCTTAACCAAGAATGAAAAATCTTAGAATTTCGGAAATTTTATATTGGGTAATAGCTGTGATTTCAGCCTATGAGGCTTTTGGACGTTGGGATATTAATCGTGATCGCGCACTATTATTTACTGGATTTTGTGCGTTATCAATTTTTATGGCTCTTTTTAGAAGACATTATCGAAAAAAATTCGATAAGCGCTCAAACTCTTCAGAATGAACCCCAGCGATCTGGTCATCCTTATTTGTCTTCTTTTATCCGCCTTTTTTTCGGGTATGGAGATTGCTTTTGTATCATCCAACCGCATTTATCTAGAGATCGAAAAACTTCAGCAAGGGCTGACATCTAACGTTCTTAAAAATATTACTCAAAATCCCTCTCGATTTATTGCGGCCATGCTTTTGGGAAATAATATTGCCTTAGTGGTTTACGGAATATTTATGGGAGATAGAATACTTCAATTATTCTTTCCTAATACACTACTTTCAGGAGAAGCAAGCTTGGCCATAGTTTTTTATCAAACACTTATATCAACCGGTATTATTTTACTTACAGCAGAATTTCTACCAAAAGTTTTTTTTCAACTTTACGCCAATACATTTATTAAAATCTTTGCTGTACCTGTTGCTTTATTTTATTATATTTTTTATCCCATCACTTTTTTAATAATTGAATTGACGGATGTAATTCTTAAAAGGTTCCTCAATACAGATACGGATCAAGTTCAACTTTCATTTTCTAAAATTGAGTTGGGTAACTACATCGAAGAGCAGCTTGAATCAGCCAAAGACAAGGAAGAGTTAGACTCTGAGATTCAGATTTTTCAAAATGCACTGGATTTTTCTGACGTAAAAACAAGAGAAGCTATGGTTCCTCGAGCTGAGGTAATTGCGGTCGAAGAATCCACATCTTTAGAAGAAATAACCTCTTTATTTATATCGACTGGACTTTCTAAAATACCTGTTTACAGGAAAAATATTGATCAGATATTAGGATATGTACACGCCTTTGAAATGATGAAAAAGCCGAAGGGGATCAAAAATATTTTGATGCCTGTCGCCTACGTACCTGAGACTATGTTGGTCAATGATGTGCTCAAACTATTGACACGACAGCACAAAAGTATTGCCGTAGTGATTGATGAGTACGGTGGAACCTCAGGTATAGTAACAGTAGAAGATATTGTAGAAGAACTCTTTGGTGAAATTGAGGATGAATACGATACTCTGGAACATATAGAGCGGCAGTTGAAAGAAGAGATTTATGAGTTTTCAGCTCGTTTGGAAGTAGATTATCTCAACCAAAAATACAACTTGAGTTTGCCCGAAAGTGAGTACTATGAAACCCTTGGAGGAATGATTGCCTATACTATTGGGCAAATTCCCAAACAAGGAGAGGAAATAGAATTGAGTCCCTATACACTAAAAATCAAAAAAGTCAGTGCAACTAAAATTGAACAAATCATACTGTCAAAATTAGAAAACAACTGATTAGGATATTCTGACTATTGATCACCTGACATTTAAGTGTTAGAGGCTTTCTTAATTCGCAGGAATAGCTTATTTTCGCAGACTATCAAAAAATAGCAATTATGGCCGTTTTAGGAAAAATTAGACAACGTTCCATCTTTTTGATTTTAGTAATCGGGATGGCACTTTTCGCATTTGTAATTTCAGGAGTCTTCGATGGGAGCTCTTCCAATACTGGACCTACAGATCCAATCGCTGTTGTAAATGATGAAGAAATTGACGTAATGTTCTTTCGTCAAATGGTTGAGCAAACCGAAAGAACCTATAATTATTCTACTTTACAATCGGTAAATCTAGTGTGGAATCAGGCACTTCGCAATACAATATTTGATCAAGAGTTTAAAAAACTGGGAATTGATGCTGGTAAAGATCAATTAGAACAAATTATTTCCTCTGATGAAGCTGTCATCAACAATCCAAATTTTCAAAACGAAGCTGGATTTTTTGATTTTGGAATATTTACAGAATATATAGCACAAATGCGTGTTCAAGAACCTGCAGCGTATGAAAACTGGAAAGCTCAAGAGCAGAGTATCATTGGGGTAGCAAAACAACGAATTTATTTAGACCTTATCAAGGCAAGTGGAGGAATGACAGAGGCAGAAGCAAAGGCTTTATACCACTTTGAAAATGATAATATTAATATTCAATATGTCCAAGTTCCTTTTGATATCATCCCCGATAGTCTTGTTAGTGTGACAGATGCTGAGGTCAAGCAATACATCAAAAATCACGAGCAGGAATACGAAAGAGCTGCTAGTCGCAATTTGCAATTTGTTTCATTTGATGAAGCTCCAACTGAAGATGACTTAGCTTCCATCAGACTCCGATTAGAGGCTTTAAAAGATGAGCGTATTGCTTACAATGATGTGTCTAAACTTACGGACACTATTGAAGGGTTTAGAATGACTAAAGATATTACAGATTTTGTGGATCGTTACTCTGAGATCCCTTTTGATTCTATTTACCGACCTAGAGGGGAATACAACAATGAATATGCAGACATTCTCTTTGGAATGGATGTTGGAGAAGTTTTTGGTCCCTACAGAGATGGGAGATTTTTTAAAATTTCAAGATTACTTGATCGTAAAGAGAACGCATCACTCAGAGCAAGTCATATCTTAATTGCTTTTGAAGGTGCAACAAGAGCTCCGGCAATAGTAACCAGAACCAAAGAAGAAGGACGAAGAGAGGCCAATCGTGTATTGCGTTTGGCGAGGCGAGGAAATAATAATTTTGAGGAGCTTGCGAGGGAATATTCAGATGGGCCGACTAAAAATAGAGGTGGTGATTTAGGTTTTTTCCAAGAAGGTCAGATGGCAACTGAGTTTTTTAATTTCGTAGATAAAAATAGAGTAGGAAGAATTGGATTAGTTGAAACTGAATTTGGATTCCACATCATTAAGGTTACAGATAAAGACCATTTAGCGCTTATAGCAGATGTTGCCAATGAAGCCATAGCCTCCGATCAAACTGCAAATGAAGTTTTTAGAAGTGCTACTAAATTTGAAATGGAAAGCAACGATTTGAACGACTTTATGGCTGTAGCTGAAAAAAACAATTATGAAGTTCGACCCGTTAAGCAAGTGACTGAACTTGAAGAAAATATGCCAGGCTTGTTTAATCAACGTCAAATCGTCCGTTGGGCTTTTGAAGACGACACCAAGGTTGGTGACATCAAAAGATTTTCATTGACAGGAGGTGGAGGATATGCCGTGGTACAACTCACAGCGGTCAATAAAAAAGGTCTGGCAACTCTAGACGAAGTAGACACCCAAGTAAGAAGACAAATAGTTAACGATAAAAAGGCGGCCATTATCAAAAAACAATTCAAGGATATTAATAGCTTGGAAACACTAGCAGAAAATGAAGAACTTACTTTAGAGACTGCTTCTGCTATCAATCAAAAGAATCCCACTTTGGTAGGTGCAGGAAATGAGCCCTACTTAGTAGGTGCAGCATTTGCTATGGAAGAGGGAACAGTTTCAGAATTGATTCAAGGTGAACTCGGTCTTTACAAGGTTAGGCTTTTGAAAAAAAATACAGCAGAAACACTAGAGGACTATCAACAATACAGTAAG
>JAYPMN010000059.1:0-8405 GCA_038129925.1 Flavobacteriaceae bacterium | reverse complement strand
GTTTCGGATTAAAAGGACTGCTCTCACCCCTAGATGGAGAACTTGATTTGAATTTTAAATTGGTTTCTGAGCAAGGAAAAGCTTTTGTTGTTAAAGTTTATGCTCCTGACAGAGATTTAGAATTTTTAAATTTTCAAGAAAGACTACTAAATCATCTAGAATCAAAAGAACTCAATTTTTATCTCCCACAAGTTATCAAAACACATACTGGAGAATCCACTTCAAACTTTATTGATGAAAACCAACAGCAAAGAAGTGTTCGTGTTTTAAGTTGGATCCCAGGGCGGTTGTGGAATCATGTAAACCCTCATACTGAAGCTATGCGTTATGAGTTGGGAATACTTTGCGGTAAACTAAGCACAGCATTATTCGATTTTGACCATCCCATTGCGCACCGAAGTTTTGAATGGGATATAGCTAGTGGATTATGGGTCAAAGATTATTTAGAACTTTTTGATACATCAGAACAAAACTTGATCAAGGGATTCATTAGCCAGTTTGAAGAAGTACAGACTGAATACAATCAGTTACAAAAGAGTACAGTACACAATGATGCTAATGATTTTAATATTCTAGTTTCAGAAGATGTTTTCAGTCCAAAGCTTGAGGGCTTAATTGATTTTGGGGATGCTATTTATACTCAAACAATAAATGATTTAGCAATTTGTTGTTCTTATGCAATTATGGGTTTTGAAGATCCACTTGAAGCTTCATTAGCTATAGTTAAAGGATACCACAAGTTTTTTCCACTTGAAGAAAAAGCATTGGAATATCTCTATACATGCATCGCAATTCGTCTCGTAATTTCAGTTACTAAATCGAGAATTAATAAATTAGAAGTAGCAGAGAATTCTTATCTTCAAGTTAGCGATAAAGCAGCTTGGGAGTTATTGAATAAGTGGAAGCATATCGATTCAGAATTTGCATATTATCGTTTTAGAGGGGCTTGCGGGATGACTCCTCATCCGCAATCAGATTTTTTTATAAACTGGACTTCAAATCAAAATATTTCTCTAATTTCCCTTTTCCCTTCGTTAAAAAAAGAAAGGGTAGTTCCTTTAGACTTGAGTATTTCAAGTAAGTGGTTGGGGCAATTCTCAGATTTTGACAATTTAGATTGGTTTAACTATCATTTAGCAGAGCTCCAAAAAGAAAGTCCAGATAAAATAATAGCTGGAGGTTACCTTGAAGGAAGACCTCTTTACACCGCTGCTACTTATGACAAAATAGGGAATAACGGTCATGAGAGCCGTTGCATGCATTTGGGCATTGATTTTTGGATTCCTTCATTAACCCCAATACATGCTATTTATGATGGTAAAGTCATAGTTTCTACAAATGATAAAGGAGATAAAAAATACGGTGGGTTAGTGATACTTGGCCATCAAGAAGAAGGCCTTAATTTTTACACTTTATATGGACATTTATCTGCAAAAAGTGTCAATCAATTCAAGATTGGAGATGAGTTAAGGCAAGGTGATAAAATTGGTGAAGTTGGAAACTCAAATGAAAACGGTAATTGGTCACCACATTTGCATTTTCAAGTCATGCTCAGTCTTTTAAGCTATAAAAATGATTTCCCTGGAGTAGCTTATTTTAACGAAAAGCAAACTTGGCAATCAATATGTCCAAATCCAAATTTGTTGTTCAACTTGAAAGAGTTAGCTGGCTCACCTGATGACACCTCAAAACAGCTTTTAAAAGCTAGAATGCAAAACCTTGGAAGAGGGATGAGTTTACAGTATGAGGAGCCACTATATATAGTAAGAGGCTCAGGGGTTAACTTAATTGATAACTGGGGTAGGAAGTATTTAGATACCGTAAATAATGTAGCTCATGTAGGACATGAACACCCAAGAGTTGTAAAAGCAGGACAAAAGCAAATGGCTCTTTTAAATACAAATTCGAGGTATTTACACGATAATATAACTGCACTAGCTAATAAATTAAAAGAAACATTACCTCCAGAATTGAACGTGTTTCATTTTGTAAATTCTGGAAGTGAAGCAAATGAGTTGGCATTAAGAATGGTAAAGACCTACACGGGATCAAATGAAATGTTAGTGTCAGAGGTAGGCTATCATGGAAACACCAATGGATGCGTAGATATCAGTTCTTATAAATTCGACGGTAAAGGTGGATTAGGTGCCCCAGATAATGTCCATGTATTTCCGATGCCTGACTCATTTAGAGGAAAGTACCAAGGGCCAGAAACTGCATCAAAGTATGCAAAGGAAGTTGAATCACTTATCAAAAAGTTAACTGCTGCGCAAAAAAAGTTGGGTGGATTCATCATTGAACCCCTGTTGAGTTGTGGGGGGCAAATAGAATTACCTGAAGGGTTTTTAAAAAAGGTGTATTCACTGGTCAGAAAGGCAGGAGGTCTTTGTATTTCTGATGAAGTTCAGACTGGCTGTGGTAGAATGGGTAAGACTTTTTGGGGTTTTCAATTACACGATGTAATACCAGATATCATTACTATAGGAAAACCTTTGGGAAATGGTCATCCAGTTGCAGCAGTAGTATGTACAGAACAAGTAGCAGATAAATTTGCGAATGGTATGGAGTTTTTCAACACCTTTGGAGGAAATCCAGTTTCTTGTGCAATCGCAACTGAGGTTTTGCAGGTAGTTGAAGATGAAAATCTTCAGTTCAATGCGTTGGAGATAGGGGCGTATTTATTAGCCGAATTCAAAAAACTGTCAAAAGTATTCCCAATTATAGGCTCAATTAGAGGTCAGGGTCTTTTTTTAGGGATAGAGCTTGTCTCCTCAGCAAAGCTACCACTTCAAATCCAGGCAAAATATTTGGTCAATAGAATGAAGCAAAATGGAATCTTGATGAGCACCGATGGCCCTGATAACAATGTAATTAAAATTAAACCCCCTCTAGTTTTTTCAAAAGAAGATGCGGATTTTTTAATTCAAGCACTCACTAGGGTTCTTGAAGAAGATTGTATGAAAATAGAATAAGAATATTTTTTTTTAATATTTTTTGTACATTTAATGAACTATACTAATTATAAGTAAATGAACGAAATCATAATAGTTATTATCGGAGCCGTTGTTATTGTAGGGGGTGTCATTTTGTATGCAGTAATATCTACTGCCACTGGATTGGAAGAGGACGAAAATCAAAACTACATACCGGATTGGATTGAGAGAAAATTTCCTTCTATTTTTAAATCAAGTAAGGATTTAGACTAATTTTTTCTTCATCAAAATGGTATTTAGGGCAATAAATTCTAAGTTAGATTGTTTTGTAAATCGTAACTATCATCTTGATATGAGATATATGAAACCATTACTTACACTTCTTACGGTATTATTTATACATACAACATACAGTCAAACTCAGGATTCCCCATGGATATTCTCTCTAGGTGCCAATGCAATCAGTCTAGTTGGAACAGATGTTGAATCAGGGTTTAACTTCGGAGGACCAGCTCTCAGTTTAAGCAGGCATGTGGCTGGAGGACTATCAATCGGGACTCAATACAGTCTTGGTCAAGTCGATAATTTTTCTGATTCCTACACTTATACCTCACTTGACGGTTTTTTAAAGTTAAACTTAGCTAAGGGTAGTTTTACTCCTTATTTGACAGCTGGATATGGTTTTTCCCTTTTTTCTGATGGCGTTCAAAGAGAAGGTTTTTTCCCCTCATCAGAGACTAGCCGTACCTATTTCGGAGGTGTGGGCTTTAACGTATTTACGAGTGGTAAAATAGCTTTTAATGTACAATCTTCTTACAGAATGATGAATGAAAATGATGGGTTTGATCATTTACAACATTTGTTGGGTATAGCTTACAGATTTGGGGCAGGCGATACTGACAAAGACGGTGTTTCTGACAAAAAAGATAAATGTCCAAATGTTCCTGGATTAAAAGAGTTTGATGGATGTCCTGATTCTGATGGTGATGGAATTATTGATAAGGAAGATAAGTGCCCAGAAATAGCCGGAACAATAGAATTTCAAGGATGTATAGATACCGATGGTGACGGCATAGCTGATCCTGATGACACTTGTCCTGATGAGCCAGGTTCTATTGAGATGAATGGCTGTCCAGACTCTGACGGAGACGGTCTATCTGATGATATTGACCAATGCATAGAAGAAGTAGGGCCAACAGAAAATAAAGGATGTCCTTGGCCTGATGATGATCAAGACGGTGTTCCAAATAAAGATGATCTTTGTCCTGATGAAAAAGGGACTACTGCCAATAATGGCTGTCCTGAGCTTTCCTCAGAAATAGTACAAACCTTAAATGATTTTGGATCTCGTATTTATTTCCCAGCTAATAGTGCGCAAATTATTGGGAAAAAAACACGAGAAGTTTTGGAAGAAATTAAAGATGTACTGATTGAAAATCCAAAGGGGAAAATCATTATCGAAGGGTATGCTTCCTCAGACGGTGATGAAGACTACAATATTGATTTATCAATGAGACGTGCAGAAGCTGTAATGGAGTATTTGATAGGCTTGGGAATTTCACCTGTCCGACTCGAATTACAGGGATATGGAGAATCTGATCCTGTTGGGGATAATAGTGAAGCAAAAGGAAGGGCGATTAATAGAAGGGTTCAGTTTAAGCCTAAGCGAGACTAATTGACTTTTTTAATGTCTTGATTGTACTCAATGGATCGGCAGACTTAAACACATGACTTCCAGCTACAAGAACATCTGCTCCATAAGAAGTTAATTTGGCTGCATTTTCGTCTGTGACACCTCCATCAATTTCAATTAAACAGTTACTATTGGTGTCCTCAATTAATTGTTTTAGCTCCTTAATCTTATCGTAGGTCTTTTCAATAAAAGACTGGCCACCGAACCCAGGATTAACGCTCATTAAGCACACTAAATCAATGTCTTGAATAGTGTCTCTAAGTTGTTGAACTGGTGTGTGTGGATTAAGTGCTACACCTGCTTTTATTCCGAAAGATTTTATCAACTGAAGGCTTCTGTGAAGATGGTTACAAGCTTCGTAGTGCACTGTGAGTATTTCTGCACCTAATTTGTAAAACGTTTCTATATAACGATCTGGATCAACAATCATCAAATGTACATCTAGAGGCTTTTGAGCATGTTTTTGAATAGCAGCTAAAACTGGCATACCAAAAGAAATATTTGGAACAAATACACCGTCCATTATATCAATATGAAACCAATCGGCATCGCTGGTATTGACCATTTTACAATCCCGTTCTAAATTTCCAAAGTCTGCAGCTAATACAGAAGGCGCAATAATCGTTGGCATGAATTTCTTTATTTAAAGATACAAAAAAAGGCAACTTGTAAAAGTTGCCTTGTGTTTTAACCCAAATAGGTTTTTAGAATTTTACTTCTAGAAGTGTGTTTGAGTCTTCGTATTGCTTTTTCTTTAATCTGACGAACGCGTTCACGAGTCAAATCAAAGGTTTCGCCAATCTCTTCTAGAGTCATTGCATGTTGATTTCCTAATCCAAAATACAAACGAACAACATCAGCCTCTCTAGGCGTCAGTGTTTCAAGCGCTCTTTCGATTTCAGTTCTAAGAGATTCATGTAACAAGGTTCTGTCAGGGTTGGGAGATTCACCACTATTAAGAACATCATAGAGGTTTGAGTCTTCACCTTCAACTAAAGGCGCATCCATAGATACATGACGTCCTGAGTTTTTGAGGGACTCTTTTACATCATTGATGGTCATGTCCAATTCCTTTGCTATTTCTTCTGCTGAAGGTGCTCGTTCGTGAGCTTGCTCTAGAAACGCAAAGGTTTTATTGATTTTATTAATGGATCCAATCTTGTTGAGCGGAAGCCTAACAATCCTTGATTGTTCAGCTAGAGCCTGTAAAATTGACTGTCGAATCCACCAAACTGCATAAGAGATGAATTTAAAACCACGAGTTTCGTCAAATCGCTGAGCTGCTTTGATCAAACCAAGATTACCTTCATTAATCAAGTCAGGCAAAGTCAATCCCTGATTTTGATATTGTTTGGCAACAGAAACAACAAAACGCAAATTTGCTTTCGTCAGTTTTTCTAAGGCTATTTGATCACCGGCTTTAATTCGCTGAGCCAATTCAACTTCTTCTTCGGCAGTAATTAAATCTACTTTACCGATTTCTTGAAGGTATTTATCAAGTGAAGCGGTTTCTCTATTGGTTACCTGTTTGGTAATTTTAAGCTGTCTCATGCATTAAATAGTATAGGTTTGTAGTAGTATTACGTTTGAATCTTCAAATTGTTACAAAACTTTGATAAAAAATTAATCTTTTTTATCTGGTCTTGGTAACAAGGCTTTACGAGACACTTTTTCTTTTCGAGTTCTAGAGTCCACACCGAAGTATTTTACATTTAGAATATCTCCAAGATTTACAACATCAGATACATTTTCTGTACGCTCCCATGCCAATTCACTCACGTGAAGTAATACTTCATTGCCTGGCGCTTCAGTATATTCTACTACAGCACCAAAGTCAAGCATTTTTATCACTTTGACCTCATAAGTATTCCCTACTTTTGGTTTGAAAGTAATGGAGTCGATTTTGCCTTCTACCATAGCAATGCCTTCTGGAGAGGTTCCTAAAATCTCAACTATACCTTCTTCGGTTACAGGATCTTCATTGATTACTATCGTACAGCCAGACTCCTTTTGAAGTTCTTGGATTACTTTTCCACCAGGACCAATTAATGCACCGATGTATTCGTTTGGAATACGGCGATTGATCATTTTTGGTGCATGTGCTTTCACATCTTCGTTTGGACTTGCTATGGTATCAGTAAGGTGTTTTAAGATATGAAGCCTTCCTTCTTTGGCTTGGTTCAAGGCTTGAGTCATAATATCGAAACGCAATCCTTTAATCTTAATATCCATTTGACAAGCAGTAATTCCATCAGCTGTTCCAGTTACTTTAAAGTCCATATCTCCTAAATGATCTTCATCTCCCAAGATATCTGAAAGTACTGCAAAATTATCTCCTTCAGTAATCAGTCCCATTGCAATGCCTGAAACTGGTTTTGAAATCTGAACTCCCGCATCCATCAATGCCATAGTTCCTGCGCAAACAGTTGCCATAGAAGAAGATCCATTCGATTCTAATACCTCAGAAACAATACGCACTGTATACGGACAATTATCTGGAATCACTTTCTTTAATGCTCTTTGAGCTAAGTTTCCATGTCCTACTTCTCGTCTTGAAGTTCCTCTTAAGGGTCTAGCTTCTCCAGTTGAAAAAGGAGGAAAATTGTAATGCAGATAGAAGCTTTCTTCGCCCTGATCTGTAGGCAGGTCTATGATATTTGACTCTCTAGAGGTTCCCAAGGTGGCTGTTGCCAAGGCTTGAGTTTCCCCACGAGTAAACAAGGCCGAACCGTGTGTTGAAGGTAGATAGTCTACTTCACACCAAATAGGTCGGATATCAGTGGTTTTTCTTCCGTCGAGACGGATACCGTCAGCGAGGACTAAATCACGTACTGCTTTTTTCTGAGTACTGCCTAAGTAACGACTTATGAGTTCTGATTTTTCCTCTAACTCTTCCTCAGTAAATGTTGCAATAAAATTTTCTTTAATTTCAGAAAATTTTTCTGATCGCTCCGCTTTAGACAGTCCTTGTTTAGCGACTTCGTAATAGGAGTCATACGTTTTATCATGAATTGTTTTCTCCAAAGCATCGTCCTTATCTTCTTCTTCGTAAGTACGCGTTTCTTTCTTTCCGAATGCTTCAGCTAATGCAATTTGCGCTTTAATTTGATCTTTTATTGCCTCATGACCAAAAGAAATTGCATCGAGCATTTCTTCTTCGGAGATTTCATCGAATTCGCCTTCTACCATGGCAACAGAATCTTGACTAGCACCAATCATGATGTCAATATCAGATTCTGCAAGTTGTTTTTTGCTGGGGTTAATAACGAACATGCCGTCAATTCGAGCTACTCTAACCTCTGAGATTGGATATTCAAAAGGAATATCAGAAAGTTGGATTGCAGCTGACGCGGCTAATCCAGCTAGTGCATCAGGCATTACGTTTTCGTCATGGGACATTAACTGAATCATCACTTGGGTTTCGGCGTGATAATCTTTAGGGAAAAGTGGACGAAGTACGCGGTCAACAAGACGCATGGTTAATACTTCTTGGTCACTTGGACGTGCTTCACGCTTAAAGAATCCGCCAGGAAATCTCCCAGCTGCAGCAAATTTTTCTCTGTAGTCTACCGTCAAAGGTAAAAAATCTACTGGGCTGGCCTTTCTGGCTGATACAGCAGTAGCTAGGAGCATACAGTCTCCCATTCTGACCACAACAGAACCATCAGCTTGTTTAGCTAATTTTCCAGTTTCTAATGTGATTGTTCTTCCGTCATCAAGACGGATTTCTTGTGTAAATGTTTTTGGAATCATTTTTCATTATTTGGTTAAACAGTTGT
>JAYPMN010000058.1:6408-8522 GCA_038129925.1 Flavobacteriaceae bacterium | reverse complement strand
AATTCCCCAAAAACCATTCTTATTACTCATAAATAAATCTGTATTTTTGATAAAAATATTTGAATATGAGAAGTTGGGAATCCTTAGGAACATATAGTGACATTCTATTTGAGTTTTGCGAAGGAGTTGCAAAAATTACAATTAACCGTCCAGAAGTATATAATGCCTTTCGACCTGAGACGAATGTTCAGATGTTAGAAGCCATGGAAGTCTGTCGTGAGAGAAACGATATTGATATGGTAGTACTTACCGGTATTGGTGAAAAAGCGTTTTGTAGTGGAGGAGATCAAAACGTAAAAGGAGTTGGGGGCTATGTTGGTGAAGACGGTGTGCCTAGACTCAACGTTTTAGACTTACACAAACGCATACGTGAACTACCCAAACCGGTTATAGCCATGGTTAATGGTTATGCTATTGGCGGAGGACACGTTCTTCATGTTGTTTGCGACTTAACCATTGCCAGCGAAAATGCCATTTTTGGACAAACAGGGCCTAAGGTTGGAAGTTTTGACGGAGGTTTCGGTTCCTCTTATTTGGCGCGTCATGTAGGGCAGAAAAAAGCAAGAGAGATCTGGTTTTTATGCCAGCAATATTCTGCTCAAGAGGCATTAGATATGGGTATGGTCAATAAAGTGGTTCCTTTAGACAATTTAGAAGATACAGTTATGGAATGGTGTCAGATAATGCAACAGCGCAGTCCTTTAGCACTTCGAATGATTAAAAGAAGTCTCAATGCCGAATTGGATGGTCAGCACGGATTAATGCAGTTGGCAGGTGATGCAACCCTGATGTATTATTTAATGGAAGAAGCACAGGAAGGAAAACAAGCCTTTTTAGAAAAGCGACCCCCCAACTTTAAAAAATACCCCAAATTCCCCTAATGCCATTTGAAAAAACAAAGGTTTGGATTCGTGCAGCACGCCTGCGTACCTTACCGCTTTCCATTTCAGGTATCGTAGTTGGGAACGCACTTTGTGTGCAATCAACTGAGTTTTCCTGGCTTTTATTTGCACTGATGTTGCTCACAGCCACAGCCTTTCAAATTGTATCCAATTTCGCCAATGATTACGGTGATGGAGTCAAAGGTACAGACAACAAAGATCGCATTGGTCCGGAAAGGATACTTCAGTCGGGTTTATTGAGTCGTCAAGTACTTAAAAGAGGGATTATTTGGTGTGCTGCTGTAGCGATTTTACTCGCCTTGGCATTGATTCTCACTGCTTTTGGCAGTGATTCCTGGATCTATTTCCTTGTTTTTTTAGGACTAGCCATTCTCAGTATTTGGGCAGCGATCTCCTATACAGTAGGAGAGCAAGCTTACGGATACCGCGGTTTGGGTGACCTTTTTGTATTTATATTTTTCGGTTTGGTGAGTGTACTAGGCGCTTATTTTCTTCAGTTCAAAGTTATATCTACAACAGCTGTAGCCATGTCTTTGGTAATGGGTTTATTGTCAGTCGCGGTTCTAAATTTGAACAATATGCGTGATCGAGAAAGTGACGCTACTGTGGGTAAGAGAACTTTAGCCGTGATACTGGGTGCTTTGGGTGCAAAATACTATCACTACTTTCTAATCTTAAGTGCTACGGGAGCTTTAATTGTCTTTTTTATTCAGCAAACGCTCTCTTTTAATTGGTTAATCATTTTAGGGCTGATTCCATTACTGATTCATTTGGTAACCGTTATTCAGAATAAAGATCCTAAAACGCTCGACCCTGAATTGAAAAAAGTTGCCTTGACGACTTTTGGATTATCAGTATTAATATTCATTAGCTTTTCTTTGGGTTAATGCAAGCGACGTTTAAAAAGCACCGTTTAGAATTTAAAAGACCAAGTGGTACTTCCAGGGGGGTGCTTAGGTCTAAAGACAGTTGGTTTTTGGTCCTCAAAGATGAAGGAAAAACAGCGATAGGCGAATGCAGCTTGCTTAAAGGTTTAAGTCCTGATGATCCACTTCAAATTGATAGCCTTTTAAGAACCCTTTGTACAGCTTTAGAAAAAGGGACTGAATTACCCGATTTAAGTATGTGGCCTGCCGTTCAAATGGGCTTGGAAACTGCATTGCTTTCGCTCAAGTCAGCGGACGGTTTCACTTTATTTCCTTCAGAATTTAC
>JAYPMN010000058.1:0-6308 GCA_038129925.1 Flavobacteriaceae bacterium | reverse complement strand
ACAATGCAATTGAAAAGCAAAACTTAATTTCACAAATCAAGCCTCAATACTTGATTCTAAAACCTAGTTTGTTAGGAGGCTTTCAGCAATCTAAAGCATGGATTGATATCGCCCAAAAATCCGGAATCAATTGGTGGGTAACTTCTGCTTTGGAAAGTAATATAGGCCTTAACGCCATAGCCCAGTGGACCTATAGTTTGGGGGTTAGTTTGCCTCAAGGCCTCGGTACTGGATCCTTATTTACAAATAATATTGAGAGTCCTTTGATTATTGAAAAAGGTTGTTTGGGTATGGATAATTCAATAACTTGGGCTTCAATTTAAACTGAATGTTTCTAAAGCAGGCGCTTCGCTACAACAATCCTTTTTGGATGTACCTTTTGGGGTCATTTGTCATCATCATATTCAACGTTTTGGGACAGTTACCCCTGACTTATGCCATTATGCAAGAGGGTGTTGTCAGTCCAGGGGTTGATCCCATGGAAATGATGCGAAATATTGATAAAAACCTGCAATTATTTCTACTTTTAATTCCCTTCGTAATTGGTTTTTTAGGACTTTGGCTGGTAGTTCGAAAGCTACACGAACGATCACTTATCAGCATCACCACCTATAGAGAAAAAGTAGATTGGAACAGAACCTTATTTGCTTTTTTAATTTGGTCTGGGGCAACTATTTTACTGGTAGGTGTAGATTATACCATTAGTCCAGATTCTTACAGATGGAACTTTAACTTAAAGCGTTTTACTGTGCTTTTTGTTATTGGAGTCCTTTTGATTCCAATACAAACAAGTTTGGAGGAATACATTTTTAGGGGGTATTTAATGCAAGGTTTTGGGGGACTATTTAAAAATGCATGGGCACCCCTGGTCATGACTTCTTTGATTTTTGGCTGTCTTCACCTCTTTAATCCAGAAGTAGAGAAATTGGGCTATGGCATTCTAGT
Organism: Flavobacteriaceae bacterium; assembly: GCA_038129925.1. Classification (GTDB taxonomy): domain Bacteria; phylum Bacteroidota; class Bacteroidia; order Flavobacteriales; family Flavobacteriaceae; genus MS024-2A. The sequence goes on along the minus strand of JAYPMN010000058.1, from coordinate 5,363 downwards.
TTATTACATAGGAACAGGACTCTTTTTGGGGATTATGACCCTCATGGATGAAGGTATTGAACTGGCATTGGGCTTTCATGCGGCAAATAATCTGGTTACTGCCCTTCTCGTGACCTCTTCCTGGACTGCTTTTCAAACGGAGTCCATACTGATTGATGTTTCAGAGCCCTCTTTGGGAGCAGAGTTAATAGTTTCTTTATTTTTATTTTATCCTTTATTTCTATTATTGATGTCCAAAATGTACGGTTGGAGCCATTGGAAATCCAAACTCATTTCAAAATTTTAAAATGCAAATACCACATTACACTAAAATTCACAATCGCTTTTTGCTCAACGGGTTTTCTTATGATCGGGAAGGCTTAAAGCAAGTCGCTTATAGTTTTATTAAAGAGGGAGACCGTTATGAGCAATACATGGGTGATTTTCTTATGGATTGGTTGGATCAGTCAGAGACTATTTATTTGGTTACTTCAGGAACTACAGCTTCTCCCAAGAGAATACGGTTTCATAAGCAGGCTTTGGTAAATAGTGCCATAGCCACGGGAGATTTTTTTAATGTCAGTGTAGGTGATCGTGCTTTACACTGTTTACCCTCAAATTTTATTGCAGGTAAAATGATGCTTATACGGGCTTTAATTCTCGGTCTTTCATTGGATTTGATTTCCCCTTCTAGAAGTCCCTTTCACAAAAACGACAAATCCTATGATTTTGTTGCGATGACCCCCATGCAAGCTTTTCATTCTTTGGATAAAATAAATCAGATCAAAACGTTGATTGTGGGTGGCGCGTTTGTCTCCAAGTCTTTACAGCAAGCCCTGTTAAAAACCAAGGTTAATGCATTTGAAACCTATGGTATGACTGAAACACTGTCACATATTGCGGTTCGAACAATGGATGACCCCACTTCTGAATTTCGTTGTTTACCACATGTAGAAATCTCTCAAGACGATAGGGGCTGTCTGATCGCCAGTTCAGAACTCCTTCAGGTTGATCACTTTGTGACCAATGATGCCATAGAGATTTTAGATAATGAACGCTTTCGCCTTATCGGTAGAGTAGATGAGGTCATCAATTCGGGAGGGGTCAAGCTGCATCCGCAGCAGATTGAGCGAAAACTATCCGAACTATTGTCCACGCACTTTTTTATTGGAGGAGTTAGAGACAAAGAACTCGGAGAAAAAGTAGTCCTAGCCTTGCGGTATTCTAAAATTTTAAATGTTCAGTCTATAATTGACAAAATCAAATCATTCGATCGATTGGAGTCTTATGAATTCCCAAAAACGATCTTGGTTTTACCTGACTTTGTTGAAACAGACAGCGGAAAAATCAAGAGAAAACAAACATTGGCCATTGAGCCTCTTGAAGTTTTAGACCTGTAAAACTCCCATATTGAATTTTTCCTCTGAAGGCGACTCGTTTGCAGCTTCAATTCCTGTGCTTATCCACTTTCTTGTTTGTACGGGATCAATTACGGCGTCAACCCAGAGTTGGGAGGCCGCATATAAAATATCTGTCTTTTCTTCATAACGGGATTGAATTTCCTTTTTCAAATCCTCTTCTTTTTGTGCTTGCACTTTTTTTTCTTCTTTTTTTGAAGTGGCTTTTTCGATTTGCAATAGCACATTTGAGGCTTGTGCTCCACCCATAACTGCGATTTTTGCGGTTGGCCACGCGACCATAAAACGCGGATCGAAAGAGCGTCCGCACATGGCATAATTTCCAGCTCCAAAAGAATTACCTACAACTATTGTAAACTTCGGAACAACTGAATTGGCAACGGCATTGACCATTTTAGCACCGTCTTTTATGATGCCGCCGTGTTCGGCCTTGCTCCCCACCATAAATCCGGTGACATCTTGAAGAAATAGAAGAGGAATATTACGCTGGTTACAATTCGCAATAAATCGGGTTGCTTTGTCCGCAGAATCACTGTAGATGACCCCACCAAACTGCATTTCTCCAGTTTTACTTTTGATAACTTTTCTTTGATTTGCAACTATTCCAACCGACCAACCGTCTATTTTAGCATAGGAGGTAATCAGGGTTTGTCCGTATTCTTTTTTATACTCGTCCATGGAGTTGGCATCAACCAAATGTTCTATAAGCTTATAAGTGTCGTACGGTTGGTTTCTTATTTTGGGTAGGCAACCGTAGATTTCGTCTTGGGGGACTGAGGGTAATTGAGGTTTCGATCTCTTAAACCCTGCTTTGGGTCGATCTCCCATTTTTTCCACCAAATTTCTAATTTTTTCAAGGGCAGCTTTGTCGTCTTTGACTTTGTAATCGGTAACTCCGCTAATGCCACTATGGGTATCTGCACCTCCTAGGGTTTCATTATCGATATCTTCCCCTATGGCAGCTTTGACCAAATAGCTTCCTGCTAAAAAGATACTTCCTGTTTTTTCAACTATGATGGATTCATCAGACATTATGGGTAGGTAAGCACCACCGGCTACACAACTTCCCATAATAGCAGCGATTTGGACAATTCCCATACTACTCATACGGGCATTGTTTCTAAAAATTCGTCCGAAATCTTCTTTATCAGCAAAAATTTGATCTTGTAAGGGGAGGAAGATTCCTGCACTGTCTACTAGATAGATAATGGGGATGCGGTTTTGCATGGCAATCTCTTGTGCTCTTAAATTCTTTTTGGCAGTCATTGGAAACCATGCACCAGCTTTGACGGTGGCATCATTGGCCACAATAACGCAAGATTTACCCGCAATTTTTCCAATTACGACTACAACCCCCGCAGAAGGACAGCCACCGTATTCACTGTACATGTTTTCTGCGGCGAGGACCCCTATTTCTAAAACTTCATCAGGATGGTCAACCAAATGGTTAATTCGTTTTCTAGCACTTAGTTTTCCTTTTTCTTCGAGTTTTTTTAAGCGTTCTTTTCCACCTCCAAGCTTGTTTTTCCGAACCTTGGCTTCTAGTGCAGCCCAAGCTATTTTAATAGCATCTTTGTTTTTTTCTTCTTCTAGTTTCATTCGAATACGTTCTGAAATACGAAAGTACTAATTTCTATAGGGAGGGTTTTAAATAAAAGTTCGATATTTGTTTTCTTTACCCGATATGAGCTTAAATAAAAATAAAATCTTTGGTTACACCGCCCTTGTTATGGCGCTCTTAGGAACGGCTCTAATACTGATAGGGTTGCTAAAATACCCAGAGTATGCTATTGGATTTTCCATAGCAGGTGCAGGCTTTTATGCTGTAGCTTGGGCATTTAATGCACTAAAAGGCAGAGTTTAAATGGCAGACGATAAAAAAGTAATCTTCTCAATGAATGGGGTCTCTAAGACCTATCCCAGTGCAAGTCAACCTGTTTTAAAAAACATATACTTGAGCTTTTTTTATGGAGCCAAGATTGGGATTTTAGGTCTCAACGGTTCTGGTAAATCTACTTTGCTCAAAATCATTGCAGGACTGGATACTACCTTCCAAGGTGATGTGGTCTTTTCAAAAGAGTACAGCGTGGGTTATCTCGAGCAAGAACCACAATTAGACGACGATAAAACTGTTTTAGATGTCGTTAAAGAAGGTGCTGCCGCCACTGTAGCCATACTGGAGGAGTACAACAGTATTAATGATCAGTTTGCCCTTCCAGAGATTTATGAGAACGCTGATAAAATGCAGGAACTCATGGATCTTCAAGTAGAACTACAAGACCAAATCGATGCAGCAAATGCCTGGGAATTGGACACCCAACTGGAAATTGCGATGGATGCTTTACGGACGCCTCCGGCTGATCAAAAAATAGGCGTATTATCGGGAGGTGAACGCAGACGTGTAGCCTTGTGTAGACTGTTGCTTCAAAAACCTGACGTTCTGCTTTTAGACGAGCCTACCAACCATTTAGATGCAGAATCTGTTCATTGGTTAGAACACCATTTGGCTCAATATCAAGGTACGGTAATTGCGGTTACTCACGACCGGTATTTTTTAGATAATGTAGCAGGCTGGATTTTAGAATTGGATAGAGGAGAAGGGATCCCTTGGAAAGGCAATTATTCATCCTGGCTTGATCAAAAATCAAAGCGCTTGGCACTAGAACAAAAACAAGCCTCTAAACGTCAGAAAACGCTGGAACGTGAATTGGAATGGGTGCGAATGGCCCCTAAAGGACGCCAGAGTAAACAAAAAGCACGTTTGTCGAATTACGATAAACTGATGAGCCAGAACCAAAAAATGGTCGATGAAAAGCTTGAAATTTTTATTCCAAACGGTCCTAGATTGGGAACCAATGTGATAGAAGCTAAAAATGTTTCTAAAGCATTTGGAGATAAACTCTTGTACGACGATTTAAATTTTGTGCTTCCTCAAGCAGGGATAGTTGGGATAATTGGCCCTAACGGAGCGGGAAAGTCAACGGTCTTTAAGATGATCATGGGTGAAGAACAGACCGATGCCGGAAGCTTTACCGTAGGTGATACTGTAAAACTCGCTTATGTAGATCAATCCCACACCAATATAGACCCTGAAAAGACCATATGGCAAAACTTTAGTGATGAGCAAGAGCTGATTATGTTAGGAGGAAGGCAGGTGAACTCCCGAGCGTTTTTAAGTCGATTTAATTTTAGTGGGAGTGATCAAAACAAAAAAGTAGCTACCCTTTCTGGGGGAGAACGTAACCGTTTGCATTTGGCGATGACACTTAAGGAAGAGGGTAATGTGCTGATCCTGGATGAGCCTACAAACGATTTAGACATCAATACCCTTAGGGCATTGGAGGAAGGCTTGGAAAATTTTGCCGGTTGTGCTGTAGTGATTTCACACGACCGTTGGTTTTTAGATCGTATTTGTACTCACATACTGGCCTTTGAAGGCAATTCTTCGGTTTATTTCTTTGAAGGGTCTTTTTCTGATTACGAAGAGAACAAAAAGAAACGTTTAGGTCAGGATTTGATGCCCAAACGGATTCAATACAGAAAGCTTACCCGAGATTAAGCACAAAAGATCAATTGCATTTTAATATTCCCCCTGGCATATTTGATTCCTGGATCGATAGGAACTTCTTTAAAGCCGTATTTGCTATAGAGGTAGATGGAATTCTCTAAAATGGTGCTGGAATACAAAATTAAGGACCTCCAATGGTGTTGTTCTGCATAGCGAATGGCAAACTGCATAATCAAATTCCCATAGCCTTTACCGCGTTCTTTAGGAGTAACGGCCATTTTACTGAATTCATAAAGCCCTTCTCCTTTTTTAATAAAGGCAAAAGTGCCAATAGTTTTCTCTTCCAATACAACCATAAAAATACTTCCTCCGTGGTCGATAATTTCAGTTTGGGGGTTGCTTAGGACCAATTCGTCATAGGGTTCTACCTCAAAGTAGGTTTCAAGCCATTCGACGTT
>JAYPMN010000057.1:0-8524 GCA_038129925.1 Flavobacteriaceae bacterium | reverse complement strand
TTTCATCTATGTAAAAGGACATGACATGCTGCTTGTTTGGAGTATTGTTCCAATCATGCATGACATCGTCTTGAACCTGTCCTTTGGTGAACGTTCCTCCCTCAATAAAAACAAGTCCTGGACCGGTTTCTTGATCTTCAAATTCAACATTGAATTGGAATCCTCCACTTTTTGAGTTAATATCCCATCCTGTTGCTCTTGAAGCATTGTTACCTCCGCACGATACGAAAAGTAAAAGTCCGACACAGGGGATTAAAAATTGTTTGAATTGACTCATTTTCATATAATTCGGCGTTATTTTCAATAACATTATGCAATATACAAATAATCGTTTTCTTTAAAACAAATGCGTTTGTATTAAATCCGTTTAGCTATTTAACGTTAGTATTGGTAAATTATTGTTATTAGAATTACAGTAGCTGAAAAAAGTTTTAAATCAAATAAGAATTTTTATTTCCCTGCGTTATAAAATCATAGCATAGAATTTCAGTGAAGCAAATTCATATCATACTGATTTCATTTTTTGTCCTGTTGTCTACTTACAGTTTTGGGCAAAATTCTAATCGTGTTATTACCACGGGTGTTCCTTTTTTATTGATTACTCCTGATGCGCGGTCAGCCGGAATGGGTGAATTGGGTGTGGCAACTCCTGCAGATGCCTATTCACAACAATGGAATCCAGCAAAATACGCTTTCGCCTCCTCAGAAAAGGGAATAGGAATTAGTTATACTCCTTACCTAAGTAAATTAGTTGATGATATATTTTTAGGGAATCTTACTTATTACAACAAGATATCTGAGCGCAGTTCCTGGGCAACAAGTTTAAAATATTTTAGTCTAGGGGATATTCAATTTAATGAATTTATCGGAGGTACTATAGTGGATCAAGGTCAAGAACGCCCTTCCGAGCTGACATTAGACTTATCATACGCTCTAAAGCTTAGCGAGCAATTTTCAATGGCCGTAGGAGGGCGCTATATTCGATCAGACTTGAGGATCTCTTCAGATGCCGACAATTCATCAGCGAACAGTTTAGGAATAGACATTGCGGGTTATTATGAAAGCAGCACTTTTGAGATGGGGGACAACAATGCCATTTTTCGCAGTGGGGTTAATATTTCAAATATTGGTCCTAGATTGAATTATGATATCGGAGGGCAAAAGAGCTTTATCCCCACCAATTTTAAAATGGGATTCGGCTTGGATTTATTATTTGACGATCAAAACAGCTTGGGTGTTTATACAGAGTTTAATAAGTTATTAGTCCCTACCCCCGTAGCGGTGACTGATGATGAGGGTGTATTTATTGGTTATCGCCAGCCAGACATTGATTTTCTTCGTGGAATTTTTACTTCATTTAGCGACGCCCCAGGCGGATTGTCTGAAGAGCTCAGTGAAATCACCATGGCCCTTGGATTGGAGTATTTATTTCAAGATGTTTTTTCTTTGAGAACAGGTTATTTCAATGAAAGCAAAGATAAAGGCTCAAGACGCTACTTTACTTTAGGTGCTGGGTTTGATCTCAACTTTATGGATATTGATATTTCCTACTTGTTTTCCACTTCCAATGTTCGCAATCCTTTGGAAAACACAATTCGTTTTTCCCTGGCTCTAGATTTAGATAATCCCGTTCCACAATCGACTACTGATGTCGTCCTGAAATAACCCAATTTACTATTTGAATAAATTAGGCTGAATATTTCCCCCTAAAAATAGAAATCAGTAATTTTGCAATTACCATTTGGGTTTACTTATTAGGATTTTATGAAGAAAATAACAAAACAAACTTATCTAGATTGGTATGAAAATATGCTCTTCTGGAGAAAGTTTGAAGATAAACTAGCAGCAGTATACATTCAACAAAAGGTTCGTGGTTTTTTACACTTATACAATGGTCAAGAGGCCGTATTAGCAGGTTCACTCCACGCCATGGAAATTGGTAAAGACCGAATGATTACTGCCTATAGAAATCACGTTCAACCAATAGGAATGGGAGTTGATCCTAAACGAGTCATGGCTGAACTCTTTGGAAAATCTACGGGGACTTCTCAAGGTTTAGGAGGTTCCATGCATATTTTTTCAAAGGAGCATAAGTTTCACGGAGGTCACGGTATCGTAGGGGGTCAAATTCCTCTAGGAGCTGGAATGGCTTTTGGAGATAAGTATTTTGAAAGAGACAATGTAACACTTTGCTTTATGGGTGATGGTGCTGTACGTCAAGGATCGCTCCACGAAACCCTTAATTTAGCGACCCTTTGGCAGCTTCCCGTTGTCTTTGTAGTTGAAAATAACGGCTATGCTATGGGAACTTCGGTAGCCCGGACAGCTTCACATGTAGAAATTTGGAAATTAGGACTCGGGTATGATATGCCATGCGAACCTTGTGACGGTATGGATCCAGAAGCAGTTGCTAAGACTATGGATAAAGCGATCCAAATTGCACGCTCTGGCGGAGGACCTTCTTTTATAGAGATGAAAACCTATCGATATAGAGGACATTCGATGTCTGATGCACAACATTATAGAACTAAAGAAGAGGTAGAGGAATATCGCAAAATAGACCCCATTACCCAGGTAAAAGAGTTGATTTTATCTAAAAAATACGCGACTCAAAAACAATTGGATGCTGTAGATAAATCCGTTAAGGAGCGCGTAGCGGAGTGTGAACAGTTTGCAGAAGCATCACCATATCCTGATTTGAATGTGATGTATAATGCGGTTTACGAACAAGAAGATTACCCTTTTATCAAACATAAATTATAGGAGATGGCTGAGATCATAAACATGCCGAGATTAAGCGATACCATGGAAGAAGGTACTGTGGCAAAATGGTTTAAAAAAGTTGGAGACACTATAAATGAGGGTGATATTCTCGCCGAAATAGAAACGGATAAAGCCACCATGGAATTTGAATCTTTTAATGAAGGAGAATTACTCCATATAGGAATCCAAGAGGGTGGGACGGCTCCAGTAGATACCCTATTAGCTATAGTTGGTGCGAAGGGAGAAGACATCTCTGGCTTACTTTCATCTGGAGAAGCTCCCAAATCCGAAGACCATGTTGAGGAAGTTACCAGAACTTCACAAGAAGAAACTGTAGCTGCACCCGCTGCTATCCCAGAGGGAATTGAAGTAATCAATATGCCTCGATTAAGCGACACTATGGAAGAGGGAACAGTTGCAAAATGGAATAAAAAAGTAGGGGATACGGTTAACGAGGGAGATATACTCGCAGAAATAGAAACGGATAAGGCGACCATGGAATTTGAGTCCTTTCATCAAGGAACCTTATTACATATTGGCTTAAAGGAGGGTGAATCTGCTCCAGTAGATAGCGTCCTTGCCATAATTGGTGAAAAAGGTACGGACATAAGTGGTGTTTTGGCTGCTCAGTCCCAGCCCGCTACTGTTACAGAAAAGCCTGCAGTTGAGCCAACCCCTGCTCCATCAAAACCAGAAGTTGTCGCTGAGGTTAAGGCTGCTCCTCAAGTAACTCCACCAGTTGTAAAAACTTCTTCTAATGGGAGAATTGTTGCTTCCCCATTGGCTAAAAAATTAGCTAGTGAGAAAGGTGTTGACCTTTCAAGAGTTCAAGGAACGGGAGATCACGGAAGAATTATCAAAAGAGATATTGATAACTACCAACCCCAAGCAGGAGGAGGGGTTCAAGCCTTTACTCCAAGGGGAACAGAGTCGGTTACAGAGATAGCAAACTCTCAAATGCGTAAAACAATTGCAAAGCGATTGTCAGCGTCAAAATTTACTGCACCTCATTATTACTTGGGTGTAGAGTTTGACATGGATAATGCCATTGCTTTCCGTACTCAATACAACACTATACCCGATACTAAAATATCATTTAACGATATCGTAGTAAAAGCTGTAGCCTTAGCATTAAAACAGCATCCACAAGTCAATGCAAAATGGGAAGACCATCAAATTACTCAACATCATCATGTACATGTTGGGGTAGCTGTTGCGGTAGAAGAAGGATTGGTTGTTCCTGTTGTTAAGTTTACAGACGAGCAGACCTTGCCACAAATAGGAGCTGCAGTAAAAGATTATGCTGCTCGTGCAAGAGATAAAAAATTAACTCCTGATGAAATGGACGGGAGCACTTTTACCATTTCTAATTTAGGGATGTTTGGTATTCAAGAGTTCACTTCGATTATCAACCAACCCAACGGAGCAATTTTATCTGTAGGAGCGATTGTTCAAAAACCCCTTGTCAAAGAAGGAAAAATTGTGGTTGGCAATACGATGAAATTGACCCTTGCTTGTGATCACAGAGTGGTAGACGGTGCTACAGGCGCTCAGTTTTTACAGACGCTTAGAACGTTTGTAGAGAATCCGCTAACTATGGTGGTGTAGGAAAACTGGAAAGAATTTTATAAAAAAATACAGTATTTAGTTTTAAACTTGACTGTTGCTTAAGCTGAGTTCTGTTAGATTCATTACCTTTATACCATGTCAAAAACACTCGTCATAACAGGAGTAAGTCGTGGAATTGGTTTTGCAATGGTTCAGCAAGCAACTCAAGCTGGCCATAGTGTATACGCACTTTCGCGTAATATCAAACTCTTAAAAAAAAGCGACATACTTTATCCGTATGCCATTGATTTATCTGATGAAGATGCTGTGGCTGATTTTGCAAATAAGCTAAAACAGCAGGGCGTTAAAATAGATGCGCTGATCAATAATGCTGGAGCACTTGCTAACAAACCTTTTAGTGAAACTACAACTGCCGTTTTTGAATCAATTTATCGAATTAATGTTTTTGGTTTGGCTTCGCTTACACGGATGCTTTTGCCCCTGATAAATTCAAAAGGACAAGTGTTGAATATCAGTAGTATGGGAGGAGTAGATGGTAGCTCAAAGTTCCCCGGATTGTCAGCATATAGTAGTAGCAAAGGAGCAGTTAATACTTTGACCGAATTGCTTGCAGAAGAATACAAGACAACCGGTCCTGCTTTTAACGCTTTAGCGCTGGGTGCCGTTCAAACTGAAATGTTGGCACAAGCATTTCCTGGATTAAAGGCACCAGTGTCAGCAGATGAAATGGCTTGCTATATTTTAAAATTTGCTTTAGAAGGTCAGCAGTTTTTTAACGGTAAAATTCTTTCAGTATCTTCTTCAACTCCTTAATTACCTATGGACCATGTTTTATCTCTTGTACCTGAACAAGCTAAAAATCAAGTAGAGCAACTTTTAAACACTTCGAAGGTTTTCATAAAAATAACCAAAAAGAGACAAACTAAACACGGAGATTTTAGAAAAAATGGAAACGGAAGTTCCCTCATAACCTTAAATAACACTTCCAATCCTTATCGTTTTTTGATCACCCTTTTACATGAACTGGCTCATTTTAGGGTTTCCCAATCGGTTCAACACCAAATAAAACCTCACGGTAAAGAATGGAAGAATGCCTTCAGAGAGACACTACTTCCATTTTTAAATCCAGAAATCTTTCCCGATACCTTGTGTACACTATTAGCTTCTCATATGGTCAATCCAAAGGCAAGTACAGATCGAGATTTTGCTTTGGTCATGGCATTAAAAAAATACGATCCTCCATCTTCAACTTGTCCCATTTTTGAGCTTAAAGATGGACAGCAGTTTGAGTTGGAAAACGGCAGAAAATTTGTTAAAATCAAAAAGAGAAGAACTCGCTTTGAATGTAAGGAGCTAGGCTCTGGTAAAATTTATCTTTTTAGTCCTCATGCTGAGATAGTACCAGTCTCTCCTGAAGTATCATCTTTAAGATAAACTTCGCGGACTTTTTTAAATAGGTCAGAGGAGTATACAAAATTAGTTACTGCTTCATTGTCGGTGTTGAAAATTTCCTCCTTAGAACCTTCCCAGGCTTTATGTCCGTTTTTCAAAAAGATAATTTTTTTTCCGATTTCCATCACTGAATTCATGTCATGGGTATTAATGACCGTTGTGATGTTGTATTCTTCCGTAATTTCTTGGATCAAATTATCGATCAAGATTGCTGTTTTCGGGTCCAGACCGGAATTGGGTTCATCGCAAAACAGATATTTTGGATTCATAACTATTGCCCTTGCGATAGCTACCCTTTTTTTCATTCCCCCAGAAATTTCATCAGGGTATTTTTCGTTGGCATTGATCAAGTTTACTCTCTTGATAACTAAATTGGCTCTTTCCCGAATTTCATCATCAACTTTCTGAGTAAACATTTGCATGGGGAACATGATATTTTCTTCAACTGTCATTGAATCATACAAGGCACTGCCCTGAAAAACCATTCCCATTTCTTGTCGTAAAATAGACCGCTCCTGAACATTCATTTTTTTTAGCCGTTTGCCTTCAAAAAGTATTTTTCCGCTATCAGCCTCAAAAAGCCCTAATAAGCATTTTAAAAAAACTGTTTTTCCTGAACCGCTTTGACCGATAATTAAATTGGTTTTTCCCTTTTCAAAAATGGTAGATATACCCTGGAGGATTTCGGTTCCTTCAAATGATTTTGTAATATTATGAACTTCAATCATCTAGGTAAGTAGCATTTGGGTGATAAAATAATTGAGTAGTATGATAACTACACTGGTCCAAACAAAAGAGACCGTACTTGCTTTTCCTACTTCCAAAGCTCCGCCAGTCATAAAATAACCGTGGTAGGAAGGGATGGTTGCCAATACAAAAGAAAAAAAAGCCGTTTTGATAAAAGCATAGGTAATATGAAAAGGAATAAAATCCATTTGAATACCTTGAATAAACTCTGAGCTAGATGAAAAACCACCATACACACAGGCTATATACCCACCAAAAACTCCTAAAAACATTGAGATACAAATGACCAGAGGGTAGAGTGAAAGGGCGACAATTTTAGGAAATATAAGGTAGTTGTAAGTGTTGATTCCCATAACTTCTAGGGCATCAATTTGTTCTGTGACTCGCATTGTACCTATGCTAGAGGTGATGTAAGAACCTACTTTTCCAGCCATGATAATGGAAATAAAGGTAGGAGCGAATTCTAAAATCACAGATTGACGTGTCGCAAAGCCTATTAAATCTTTTGGCAGTAGTGGATTCTCAAGGTTGAGTGCAGTTTGTATAGAAACTACTCCTCCTACAAAAAAAGAAATAAAAGAAACGATCCCGAGCGACCCTATGATAAGGGTATCTATATCTTTTAAAATAAGCTGTCTAAGGATTTTCCATTTGGTGAATTTCCCAAATATACTCTTGAGCATAATGAAATATTTACCAATTTTTGAGAGGATTTTCATACCCTCCCAAAGGTAGCAATTTTAACTAAAAACTGTTTTATGATTTGTAAATTATAGGTTATACCTTGTAAGTAATCGCGTTGATGTTCATGCCTGCACCTACGGAAGCAAAAATGACTAAGTCACCTTGATGGAGTTCATGACCGCCGTATTTTTCTTTTCTTATCAAATCAAAAAGTGTCGGTACAGTAGCCACTGAGCTGTTTCCAAACTCATGAATATTCATTGGTAATACATCTTCTGGCTTGGGTTTTTTATAGAGTCGGTATAGACGTTTGATAATAGCATCATCCATTTTTAAATTGGCCTGATGAATAAAGATTTTTTTTACGTCATCTATAGACTCCCCTGAAGCTTCAAGGCATTCTTTAATTGCAGCGGGAACATTACTCAGTGCAAATTCGTATACTTTTCGCCCATGCATTTTGATGTATTTGGTTCCTTTTCTATTGGAATTTGAAGGGCCATAAAAAATAAATTCTGCCTCACCCTCAAAAGTATAGGATGCTGTTTTATGAGATAAAATTCCACCTTCATACTCTACTTCTTCTACTACCGTGGCTCCTGCACCGTCAGCGTAAATCATAGAGTCTCGATCGCTTTGATCCAAAACTCTAGATAGGGTATCCGCACCTACGACCAAACATTTTTTTGCCATGCCTGCTTTAATAAATGCTTTGGCTTGTATTACTCCTTCAACCCAACCAGGACATCCAAACAAGATGTCATAAGCCACACAACTTGGACTTTTAATTTTAAGACCTGCTTTGACTTTTGAAGCAAGACTAGGTAAGGTGTTAACCTGATTTGAATTTAAGGCAATGTCACCCACATTATGAGCGACTATTATATAATCTAGGGTTTCTGCATCCAATTGAGCATCCTTGATGGCATTTTGTGCGGCTTCTACAGCAATATCCGAAACGGTCTGATTATCCTTAATGTATCGGCGTTGTTCAATACCAGTGATGGCTTTAAACTTTTCAATGATCTCTTCGTTGGAATTTGAAATAGGGGTTCCATCAGCATCGTAAAATGAGTTATTTAAAAAACTCAAATTGGGTTGAATTTGTTGTGGAATACTTCTTCCGCTACCTGTGATCTTTATGTTCATAATACTTGAAACAAAAATACTTATTTGAGCTCCATACAGCAGACAATGCAAAAAAACGCTACGAAGTCTAAACTGTTAAATAAACCGCGAGAACTTAAAGGTCAATAAATTTACTTATTGTAAATCAGCTATTTACATAAGATTCTATAGGGGAGCAACT
>JAYPMN010000056.1:0-8710 GCA_038129925.1 Flavobacteriaceae bacterium | reverse complement strand
TGATGAACTTACTGCCACCCAACTACTCCCATCATAAACCTGTAACTCATCATCCGTCGTGTCATAGGCTAAATCCCCTTGAGAAGCTCCACCTAAATTTGTCGCAGGATCAGTATCGTTTACCAATTCCTCTAATGCACTTAAATCTAATGTTTGACCAGCCCCGTCCTCGATATCTATAAGTAGTGCACTTGTCGCAACAGTAAATGATGAACCAGAAATATCTTGTTCGTCAGTATCAGTAAAACCTGATGAAAGCGTCCAGGAGGCCAGTCCTGTTGAATAGATATAAACTTTATCATTTTCGCTAGGAGTAGGATCTCCCGTTACAATATGAACTAAGCCGTCAGTAGGAGAAGCTGTTGCAGCACGTTGTGCCTGTGTACCTGTTTGTGTCGCCAAAAAGGTGAGGGTGACATTTCCATCAGCAGCTGGAGAATTCCCATTTACTGTTTTTACTTCTCCAAAGCTTTCCCAAGAAGAACCATCATAAAAATAAAAACCAACGTTACCGTCAGTTTGAAAAATCATAAGACCTGTAGCTGGACTACTAATCGCGTTGCGCTGGGCCTGAGTTATTCTCGGTATTAATATCCCTTTATTATTTGAACTCGATTGGATGTCTAAAACTGCGGAAGCATCTGGTGTATTGGTTCCAATCCCAACCTGCCCATGAACAGAAATAGTTAAAATACTAACTATAAAAAAAAAATTAAAATTATTCAGAAGCATAATATTAAAAGAATAAAATTAGTAATATTTGAGTATTATTATAGTACTCATCTGCTAATATTCTAATTCTCTTCTTGATTCTCGGAAACTGAGTTAGCTTCTTCTTTAGGCTTAAAATCTCCTAAGTCTTTATCCCAAGCGTAATCTATTTCTGCTTTTTTTTCATATGGATCAAATTTAACATCAACATATCTGTAGCGTTCTACATCAGGCATTTTGACCTGTACAATAAATGTATGATAATGAAACTTTTTAAATGGACTAACGAAAGTTGTGTAGGAATCCCAGATAATATTTCTGATTAATTCAACATCAGGAAAGTCAGCCTCGACCTTAAACCTTACAATTTTATTAATTTCCTTTTCGTTAAGAGGAGTTATTTCACCAGCATCGTTTTCCGCAAAACCATTGTGTTGAATTACAAAATCATTGATAACTGGCATTTGTGAATTTTGGGACCAACATAGTGTTGTTACAAAACAAAGGACTAAAGATATTCGATACATAATATTTTTAATTTATTCAAATATATCAATAATCACCCAACATTATATTTTTCCTTTAAACAATTGTAAAATGAAATGGAATTCAGATCATTTAAAATCATTGTTTTCATAAAACCCTCAAAAACAACCCAAATAAGCATCAACCTTTGCTGTAAAGTTATTAACTCTAAAAGCTTTAAATGTATCTTCAACTTTAGTAACAACGATCGGATGTAATATTACTTTATGTCCTCCTAAGTTATATTAGCAACCCAATAAAAAGAAGAAACCTATTAAAGACTGAGATAATATATGCCGACTTACAATTAGCAACTCATTCACTGGTTTCTCGCTGTTTTAAAAGCTTTTGAAATAACTTTCCATAACGAGACCTTTTTACCTCATCTGATAATTCTTTTTCTATTGATTCTAGAATTTCTATCCTAGCGTCAGGAATTTTTTTTAAGGCTAGATAGGGTGCTATCTCTTGATCAGAATTGTTAATAGCAAAGTTAGCTGTAAATAAGTAACTCTTAAAAAGTAAGGCATCTAGTAATTTTTGAATTGAATCTACTCTTTCAAATTCATTAAGTTCAACTAAAATATTTCTTTTATCTTCAAGCTTATTTCTTTCAGACATAAACTGTTCTTCATAAATATTAAATTCTTTCATAAGCTCGATATTCCTTTTGCCTTTTACCTCAAAACTTCTTTTATAATTCCCGGTATTTTTAGAACCTAAAACTGTGTTTATTTCTATTACACCAGCTGCTCCTTGAGAACCGTATTTTGAAGCTTTGGCAAATTTCAAAATATTTACCTCTCGTATTTGAGATGCTAAGGACCTTACAGACCCTGGAGGATTTCCCATACGGATTCCATCTATTACCCAAAGAGGTCCAGGTTGTATATCGCCAAGTGTTATAACTCCAAAAAGTAGAGGTAAACCATCTGATGTAATACCTGTTTGTTTTCCCTTAAGGTATTCTCTCAGTGCTACAGCCCAAGTATTTGCATTTACGTCAACACCCCATTCATTGAGCCCTTTTTTTTTATATAATTCTTGCTTTTTAAATAATCTTGTTAGGTCATTGTTTTTTTTAAATACAATTTTACCATTTACTAATTTAGGAGAATAGACGATTCCTTTATCTTGAATATCTTGAACAATCTCTACATTATCTAATCTTATATTTTTCGTTGTCTCACTTATTGCCTGATTGCCCATAAGTGAAAATTTTTCTTCTTGATTTATTACTTCATAGTCCTCCAGTGTTTTTATTCTTCTGGACTTGCTTGGGCCATTATATTTAGTAATAAGCGGTAGACTTGATTTGATTTTAATTAAGGTTAGTGGGGTTTCCTTGATATTTGATTTATATATTAATTGCCCTGTATCTTTAGTAGCTGTTATTAGCTTGGTTTTTGTTTGACTTTCACTTGAAGAAATAATTTGGATTTTCTCTGAGTTGTCAAGTACTTGCTTAATTGCTTTATAAGATTTAAATAAATGTCTTTCAGTTAATTCTTGATCATTTATAAATATTCTTACATCTCCTTTATTTTCATAAGTATACTGCCTTCCGGTATCATAATCTTCTAGATTTATGGCAAATTTAAATGACTTGCTCCAGAACTTTGACCTTAATAATTGAGTAATAACTTTATCTCTATCTCTCATAGAATAAGTCGAGTTATCTATTTCAATTTTTGGCACAGATGCTGCAACATTTACGACCTCTTCTAAATCAATATTTTCCCCTTGCTGAGAGAAACCAGTTAAGGAATAAAGCAAAAACAAAAAATATCTTATAGTTTTCAAAAATGAATTGATTTACAGCTAAGTATTAAAACCCTAATTTAACTATTATTCTAAATCTTGTATCTATTAATGTAGCGGATATTATGGAATAACTAAATTCCAATTTGATCAACAGATGGCATAAGTTTTCTTAAACTTTGGTTTATCACTTCGCGTCAACTGGTAATCACCATCAGTATATGTTTTATTTACAAGTTTTGGAGGAATGAGATTTTTGCTTTGTTATTGTAACCTATTTGGTATCTTATTCAATTATAGCTAACTTAAACTCACAATAACAATAAATTTAATTAAATGAAGAAAACAATTTTAGCAGCTTATTTATTGACATTAACGATATCGTGTAATCAGGTAGTTGAAAAACAAAGCCCAAATATGTCAGATGAATACGCTACAAATTTAAAGACAGCACAAAAATTTTTTGAATTATTCCTTACGGAAGATTTAGAGGGTCAAAAACCATTAATTTGTCCAGGCGTAACACATTACCCCCCTTTTTACGGAGCAGAGCCTGGTAAATATGATGCTTTTATAGCTGCAGGTAAAGGGTGGATGGATGCCTTTGATGAAATCACTTATAATGCAGAAGTTTGGCTACCAGGTACAGATTCTTTGGGGAATTCAAATGGAAGTGTAAGAACTTACGGAGTATGGACTGCAAAAAATCCAATGAATGGCAACGTTATAACAACCAATGCATATCACTCTTTTGAATTTAATGCCAAGGGTCAAATACATGAAATGAGAGATTACTTTGATGCTTCAGGTGCTATGGCAGCAGCGATGAAGCAAGTGGAGTAATAAACCAAATTATAATTCCTTAGAAAACCCTCCTAATTGGAGGGTTTTGTATTTTAAAAAGAGACACCTTACTCTTTAGGGCGAGGTACTTCTTTGTATATTGTGAAAATCAACTGTAAATATATTGATGATGAGAAAGCTACTATTTGTATTATGTATTTGTTTACCTGCAATCTCGAGTGCTCAGCAATGGGTGACTCCTGTTATTAAAGGGTATGGAAAAATCAAGTATTCAAAAGATGTTGACGTACAACCGGACAACAATTTAGAATATAAAATGGTTTATAAGATTACGACAAGTGAAACACGGGAAGGAATTAATAAAGGATTGAATGGGATCGCTCATGCCATAAACATGCTAGGCTGTGCAAACATTTCAAGTGATGCTGTTAAAATTGTTGCAACTATTCAGGGTCCAGCAACCACAATAGTTTTGACTGATAGTGCTTATCAAGAAAAATTTGGCAAAAAAAATCCAAACACTGAGGTTATAAAACTTTTATCTAATTACGGTGTAAAACTGTTTGTTTGTTCTCAAGCTACAGCTTATAAAAAAATTGATAATTCTCAAATAAACCAAAACATTACTGAAGCACTATCTGGCTCTAGTGTGCTTATAAATTATCAATTGAACGGATACGCATTGATGCAGTAAAAAACTTAATTGACCATTCTGATTTCTCTTTGTAAGTAAATTATTCAAAATAAAATGTTTACTCTCTCAGATTACAATGTTAGCGTTAGGTCAAAATATTCTAGTGAGTATACTACTGGATCATATAGACATAAGTAGTAAATTAAGACCAATACGGGAGGATTTAATAGTAAACAGTCAATTTTAAGGGAGTAACTTAGGCAATAGGGTGGAGCTTAGATACAAGGGATGTTTTGGTGTTCCACCTAAGGATAGATCGATATAGTAAAGAGGTATATTCAGTTTACCAAGCCGGTGAATTGGATCAATTTTATCGATAATTGTTTGATTCCCCCAAGCACAGATTCCAATCTTGCAAAATTTACTCATTTCTAATAAATGAGCCTGATTTTGTTCTCCTTCAGCATTCATTGATTTAAACAATCCTTTTGGTTGTGTAGAGCGGTAGGCAAATAAATTTCCTACATATAATCCACCATAGCCCCAAGATTTAGCAAAACCTATGCATCGTCTAATTGTAGGGTCGTCCTTAGTTGAATCAGCAGTTGACGGATTCAACATGATAAACAATACCTTTGGTTTTTTATCATCCCAAATACGCCAAAGGCGATAACGGTAAATTTTACACTTAGAAAAGGTAGCCCCTTTAATTGTATTTTTAACTGATATTGAATCCACTAAATTCACTTTTATTATTCCATCAATTTTGAAAGAATACATATTTATTTTAACAACAACTCAAGGCCAAAGTTAGATTATTTTTCAGCTATTAAATTTAAGTTAGTAATATGAGGTTTTTTGATATATTACATGACAAAATTAAAGTTGATAATCATGAAGAAGATCTTATTTTACACCCTACTTATTGCTATAATTCTCAGCTGTAGAAATCAATCCCATGGAACTGCTGAATATGGCCAACATACGGTCGGTAAAAAAACTGATACTTCAACAAAGAAGAATTCAAGCCCCCACACCTTTGCTATGAATATGATAGGAAATGCCCATATTCACATTGACTACTCTTCCCCAAGCATAAGCGGGAGAATAATTTTTGGAGATCTTTTGCCTTTTGGTGAGGTATGGCAATCTGGAACTCATAAGGCTACTTGGTTTGAAACCAATAAAAACTTAATAATTGACAATAAAGTTTTAAAGGCTGGAAAATATGGGTTTTTTACAATTCCATCTAAGGAGGAATGGACGGTTATTTTTAACACCAACTGGGATCAATTGGGTAAAGACGATTATGACCAAAAGGACGATGTACTTCGATTTAAAGTAAAACCTGAATATGCCGAAAACTTAGTGGAAAGCTTAAAATATGATGTAACAAGACTTAGTGATTCAGAGGGCAAAGTTTCCTTAAGTTGGGAAAATGTAAGCATTGGGTTTAAGGTCAAAGTGGAGTAGCCTAAAGTGCAATCCTCTGATTGGGAAAAAGGCCTTCTTGATTTTTTGTAAACTAAAATGAATGAGTAAAGATTAATAAACGGTACTCTTTTTTAATTTATCCACTTCCATTTTTCCAAAATACATGGCGCCTATTTTGTCGATGACTTCATTAGTGAGATCAAGGGCACTAGCTTTTGATTTTAGAGCAAAGCGGCTTCCGTCAAAGGATAACAATAGATTTTCTTTTTGACCGATTACAACCGAGGTGTGAAGATATTTACTGAGGATTTCTTTTAAAGAGTGAGACCATTTTGGATGCCTGATTTCAAAAACTTCTAGGGTATTAATCGTAGTATACAGTACTCGATTGTTGGTACTAAAAGAAAGATCTTCTCTCGGTTTGGCTTGTATTTGTTTCTGCGCATTCATTTTAGATCCCAGCAGAAGCATTATCACTACAGCTGTATGGATCAAACCTAATTTAGTGATTTGAAGCTTGTAAGTGCATCCGTTTAGCATACAATCGTTAAGAATAGTTTATTAAGATTAAGCATTATGAAATATAGTGTTTTAGTCTGAATTATTTTGATTTGATTGAGTTTCATTTCTTGTAAACTAGCTGAAATGAAAAGTGTAAAATAATAACCTATTCAGATAAGAATTTTAAACCATACGGTTAGAAAATATTTTATTTAAATAATGTTATTTGACGCAACTAATTTGTAAATTTAGATTATTAACCAGAAATCAACAGATATGAATTACGATCGCCGAAAATTTTTCACTTCAATTGCATTAGGTGTTGGAGCCACAGCTTTCCCAAACTTTATAGAAGATTTTGATCAGCTAGATCCCGTCAAAGCAACTACCGAAATCAATCAGGAAGACATATCCCTCTGGTTTAAAAAAATTAAAGGAGACCACCGTGTAGTGTATGATGGAAGTGAACCTCACAATACCCTTCCTATAGTTTGGAACTGGGCTTTTTTAGAATCCAACAAATCTGTTGGAGTAAAGGACTCTGATATGACTGCGATGACAGTATTAAGGCATGCAGGGATAGTTTTCGCATTCAATTCTTCAGTATGGAAGAAATTTAAGTTGGGAGAATTGGTGTCGTTCAATGATAATCAAACGGGGAAGCCATCATTGAGAAATACTGTTTATGAGCCCATGGAAGGCGACATGCCATTACCTCCAATACAAGGGATAAAAGACTTGCAAAGTCGCGGATCGATGTTTTGTGTTTGTGACCTTGCAACACGAGTTTACGGTTCAGCAGTAGCGAGTAAAATGAACTTAGATCCTGATGATGTGTATGCAGAAATGATAGAGGGCATCTTACCCGGTATTAAACTTGTACCATCGGGAGTAATGGCACTAGGCCGTGCACAAAATGAAAATTGTGCTTATATTTTTGCAGGTTAAAAAGGTGTAGTATTCTCTAATATTAAATTAAAAAAGTTAATTTAGAGATACTATACCTCTTGATGAAGAAAATATATTTAGTATTATTTTTATTGGTGCTTTCTTTTGCAACCGCACAACAAGAGAGTTATTATTCCTTGTATATGTATCAAATGAATGTAATCAACCCGGCTTATGCGGGAGCTGAGGTGCCTAATATGTTTTCTTTTACTTCTCGACAACAGTGGGCTTCTATGGATAATGCTCCATCAACATTGGCATTTTCATATTCTTCGTCTCGAAAGAACAATGTTGGTTTGGGAATTTCTTTGGTGTCAGATAAGGTATTTGTAGAGCAGCAAACGTTTGCTTATGTTGATTTTTCATACAAGCTTGAGATGAATGAAAATACACAACTTTATTTAGGCTTAAAGGGAGGAGGAAATTTTTACAATGCTGACCCTAGCAGACTTGCAACCTATTCAATTTTTACGGACCCAACAAAACAACAAATCTCTAGCTTTAACCCCAATGTGGGTGTAGGAGCGTTTTTAAATGGAGAGAAATTTTGGGTTTCATTTTCTATTCCAAGGCTCTTTAATGCCAGTCGAGACAGGGATTTGGCGATCACTTCCAAAGACCGAGTTCACTCCTATTTGGGAGGCGGGGCATATGTTCCCTTGTCTTCAAACTTGTTGTTTAAGCCCTCACTTTTAATCAGAAAAGTAAGTGGACTTTCAGCTACTACTGACATTACAGCAATGTTGAATTGGAAAAGTGTTTTTGAATTTGGAGCTTCTTTCCGAACCAGTAGTGCAATGTCAGTAATGTCAGTAATCTCTTTAGGAAATTTTGAAGTTGGATATGCCTATGAGGTTCCTACAGAGAGCTCATTGTCTCAACTCAATTTAAAGACGCATGAATTATTACTTAGATTAAATCTTGGGAAAAGTAATCAAGAATCTGATTCAAACCAAGAAGAAGAGTAATAGGTCATCAACGCACAATCCTAGCAAAACGGAGGGCACATATTAAACCGACTACTGAAAAGCCAACGAGGTAGATAAAAACATATTGGTGTCCTAGTAGACCGGGGAAACGATCTAGGTAATACCCCATTAGCGGCCCTGCAAAAATATCAGGGGTATAGCCAGTGAGGGAAATTATTCCTACTGCTGTTCCAGTTAAAGCTAAAGAAATTTTCCCTTCTTGCATAATGGCAAAATAAAGTGCTCTAATTGCGTAAGTCCCAACAGCCAATATGATAAGAGAAAGAAAAAACAAAAGGTTTAAATGAGATTTAATGATACCAGAGGCAAAAAGTACAGAGCCTAAAAGCATGATAAGGAATCCTATACTAATCCACAATATACTTTTTGATCGGTCGGCTAAAAAGCCAAAGAGGACACATGA
>JAYPMN010000055.1:0-8764 GCA_038129925.1 Flavobacteriaceae bacterium | reverse complement strand
AGCAGGTCATTTACTTCTGGTTTTGCCATTTTTTTTAGTTTACGTTCCTTTTGATTAGCAACAAATCTTAAGATTTGTTTAGATGCTAAACTAACATACGCCGTAGCGATTCAAGCAACTGGTTTAATTAATAAATGAATGAACTTTGTCTTGCCAAAACAAGACGGCACCAATTAACGTTTTGAGAATTGGAATTTTTTTCTTGCTTTCTTCTGTCCGAACTTTTTACGCTCAACCATACGAGGGTCACGTGTCAATAAACCTTCTGGCTTTAAATCAGCTCGGTACTCTTCGTTGATTTTACAAAGTGCTCTCGAGATGGCTAGACGAACAGCTTCCGCTTGACCATTTGTACCTCCTCCTTTTACCGTTACATTTAAATCGTAGTTACCTTCAGTATTGGTTAACAAAAAAGGTTGTTGGATTTTGTATTGTAAAGTAGAGGTAGGAAAATAGTCAGTGTATTTCTTTTTGTTTACCGTGATCGCTCCTTTTCCTTCGCTAACGTAAATACGAGCGACAGAAGTTTTTCTACGGCCTATAGTGTGAACAGTATCCATTATAGATAATTGTTTATGTTAATGGTTTTTGGATTTTGTGCATCATGTTGGTGCTGTGCACCACCGTGAACACGTAAGTTTCTGAATAAATCAGCACCTAATTTATTTTTTGGGAGCATACCTCTTACTGCATTTTCAACTAGTCGAGTATTTTTTTTGTTGTGTAATTGAGTAGCGTTGAGTATTCGTTGACCACCAGGATACCCTGTATGACGCACATATTCCTTTTGTTCCCATTTGTTTCCGCTCAAGGTGACATGCGCAGCATTGACGACAATTACGTTATCACCACAGTCTACATGAGGGGTATAATTGGGTTTGTATTTACCTCTTAAAAAATTTGCAATAATTGCAGAAACTCTTCCAAGTGGAAGGTCTTTAACATCAACTACAACCCACTCTTTGTTGACTGTGTTGGCATTTGCAGAAATTGTTTTATAACTTAATGTATTCACAATAAATAATTTAAACCGTTAAAAATTGTTCCAACGGGCTGCAAATGTACAATTATAAATGAGTTTGAAAAAATTTTTTATTCTAATTTTCACTGAAGTAAAACCCAGTCTTGCTTTTTGTTAATGGGCTTCTAACCAGTTGGTTCCAATTCCCATATCAACGACCAAAGGAACATCTAACGAAAAGGCATTTTCCATTTCATTTTTAACCATCTTCTGTAGTGCTTCGACTTCTTCTTTGGGCACGTCAAAAACCAGTTCGTCATGGACTTGGAGCAGCATTTTCGCTTTCCAGTTCTCACTTTCTAGTTTTGACTGAATGGCAATCATAGCTAATTTGATGATATCTGCTGCACTTCCCTGAATTGGAGCATTAACGGCATTGCGTTTTGCTGCTCCTCGAACAACTGCATTTTGAGAGTTGATATCTTTTAAATAGCGTCTTCTACCCAAGACCGTTGTTACATAGCCGTTGTCTCTGGCGAAGTCCACTTGTTCGTGAATGTAGTTTCGCAATTTAGGATAGGTAGCATAGTAGGTGTCGATAAGTTCTTTGGCCTCAGTTCTGTTCAAATCAGTTTGTTGACTAAGTCCAAAGGCAGAAACTCCATAGATGATACCGAAATTGACGGTTTTTGCATTCCCTCTTTGGGTACGGGTGACTTCCTCTAAGGGAACATTAAACACTTTAGCGGCTGTAGCTTGATGGATGTCTTCGTTATTCAAAAAAGCGGTAAGCATTCCCTCGTCTTTACTTAAAGCGGCAATAATCCGCAACTCGATTTGAGAATAATCTGCAGCCACTAATACATGTTGATTGTCTCTTGGGACAAATGCCTTTCTAACTTGTTGTCCACGTGCTGTTCGAATTGGAATATTTTGAAGATTAGGGTTATTACTACTTAATCGACCTGTGGCGGCAACAGCTTGATTGTAAATAGTGTGTACTCGCCCTGATTTAGGATTAATGTCTTTGGGTAGTGCATCGATGTATGTGTTTTGTAATTTTTTTAGTGAACGCCAGTCTAAGATATCCGAAACGATAGAGTGCTCTTTGGCGAGATAGGAGAGTACATCTTCGGCTGTTGAATACTGACCAGTTTTAGTTTTTTTAGGCTTATCTACTAGTTTAAGTTTATCAAAAAGAATTGGACCTAATTGTTTTGGAGAAGCCAGATTGAAAGTTTCTCCAGCAGCATCAAAAATTGTTTTTTCCAATTTCTGGATATCTACGGTCAAGTTTTTAGACAATTCTTCAAGGAAAGGAACATCCAAATTAATCCCTTCACATTCCATTGCAGTCAATACTTTGACAAGAGGGAGTTCTACTTTTTTATACAAATCCATCGTTTGAGCAGCAAGCATTTCCTTTTCAAAATAGTCCTTGAGTTGGTAGGTTATGTCTGCATCTTCAACGGCGTATTCGGTTTGTTTTTCTACTGCAACATCGCGCATACTGCCTTGATTTGCCCCTTTTTTACCGATGAGTTCAGTGATGGATTGTGGGCTATAATCCAAATAGGTTTCTGCTAAAACATCCATATTGTGTCGCATATCGGGATTGACCAAATAATGTGCGATCATGGTGTCAAAAAGAGGAGCGTTGACCTCGAGGCCGTAATTTTTAAGAACCTTTAAATCGTATTTTAAATTGTGACCAATTTTTTCAATCTCAGTATGCTCAAAAAAAGCTTTAAAAGGCTCTAGAATAGCAAGGGTCTTTGTTCTATCTTCTGGTAGTACGAGGTAGTATCCTTTAGATTTTTCCCATGAAAAAGCGATACCAACCAATTCGGTTTGAAGTGCATCTAAAGAAGTAGTTTCTGTATCAAAACAAACACTTTTCTGTTGAAGTACGTTTTTCAGCAGTAATTCTCTTGATACAGGACTGTCAACAGTTTGGTACCAATGCTTTTTACTGTCTAGATTTTGCCGTTCTGAGCTTGTTTGATCACTGACTGTACCACTACCTGGAGCAGAGAATAAATCGAATTGTTGCCCCTGCTGAGGGCTTGTTTTTTTTGGAGCTGTCTCTACTTGAGCGGGCTCCTCTTCAGCTGGAGAAAAGATTTTTTTAAAATTTTCTGCAATTCTTCGAAACTCTAATTCTTCAAAAAGAGCACTTACAGCTTGGGTATCTGGCTGACTGAGCTCGTAGTCCTTGGCATCAAATTGTACGGGTACATCCAAAAGGATGGTCGCGAGTTGTTTGGATAAAACGCCGAGGTCTTTACTGGCTTCAATTTTTTCTTTAAGCTTTCCCTTGAGCTCGTCGGTGTGCTTCAAAAGCCCTTCCATACTGCCATAGGTCTTGATGAATTTCTTCGCAGTTTTGTCTCCTACTCCAGGAAGACCTGGAATATTGTCTACTGCATCACCCATCATCCCGAGGTAATCGATGACTTGCTCTGGACGTTCAACTTCAAATTTTTCTTGAACTTCGGGGATCCCCCAAATTTCAATTCCATTACCCATACGGGCAGGGCGATACATAAAAATATTTTCTGAAACCAATTGAGCAAAATCCTTGTCTGGTGTTACCATAAAGACTTGATAGTCTTCTTTTTCGGCTTGCTTTGCCAAAGTCCCGATAATGTCATCAGCCTCATAGCCTTCTTTAACAACCACGGGTATATGCATGGCTTCTAAAATTTGCTGAATGTAAGGTACTGCGATACGAATGGCTTC
Organism: Flavobacteriaceae bacterium; assembly: GCA_038129925.1. GTDB lineage: Bacteria > Bacteroidota > Bacteroidia > Flavobacteriales > Flavobacteriaceae > MS024-2A. The sequence goes on along the minus strand of JAYPMN010000055.1, from coordinate 5,061 downwards.
AGGGGTCTCGTCGCGATTGGCCTTGTAGTCGGTAAACATATCAGTGCGCGTTGTCGACCCTCCTTTATCAAAACATACTGCAAGATGGTCAGGACGTTCACGCTTAATTACATCGAGTAGTGAATTGGTAAAACCCATAATGGCAGAGGTGTCCATTCCCTTAGAATTGATTCTTGGATTTTTGATAAATGCGTAATATCCTCGAAAAATAAGGGCATAGGCATCAAGTAAAAAAAGACGCTTTTGTTGACTCATCAGTTAAATATAAAAAACGATTGGGCATTTGGATTCATTCCTCATTTTTATTTAAAATAGAATCCAATTTTTTACAAATTCCTTCTTTGTCTAATCCGAGATCTTTTAAAAGATTTTTAGGCTTCCCATGAGAAATAAATTGATCAGGAACTCCTTCCAATTCAATTGGAATATTGTAGTTGTATTCTGTGGCAAACTCAAGTATGGCACTTCCTGCACCACCCTTGATGGTTCCTTCCTCAAAGACAACCACTCTTTTGTAGGTGTTGAATACGGTGTGAAGTAGTTCCAAATCCAAAGGCTTTACAAAACCCAAATCAAAATGCGCAAAATTATCTACATTTTTTAGTTCTGCTAATGCAGCTTGGATATTCCCAGCTATAGTGCCTAGACTTAGTATGGCAATCTGACCATCTTCTTTTAAACAGCTTCCTTTTCCTAAAGTGACTTCTTCAAAGTCAAAAGAGAGCTGATTCAATTGGCTATATCCCCTTGGATAACGGATTGCTAAAGGCTGTTCCAATCCAAGTTGAGCGGTATAAAGCAGATTTTGAAGTTGTTGTGCATTTCGTGGAGCAGCAATTGTAAGGTTTGGTATACAGCGTAAAAAAGCAATGTCAAAAACCCCGTGATGTGTAGGACCGTCGTGTCCAACAATCCCTGCACGATCGACACAAAAAACAACCCCTAATTTCTGTAAGGCAACATCGTGTAGAACTTGATCATAAGCACGCTGAAGAAAGGTAGAGTAGATGACGCAAAACGGCAGCATACCTTGAGTTGCCATACCAGCAGCGAGGGTTACCGCATGTTGCTCAGCTATTCCAACATCGATACATCTATCGGGAAACTTTTGCATTAAATCAATAAGACCACTACCCGTTGGCATGGCGGGTGTAATAGCGACAATTTTAGAATTGATCTCTGATAAATGCTCAAGTGTTTTTCCGAATACGTTCTGATATCTAATTTTTTGTTCTGCATTAGCTGGATTGAGTTTCCCAGTGATGGGATCAAATTTTCCAGGAGCATGGTAGGTCACTTGTTCATTTTCAGCTTGGGGTAGTCCTTTACCTTTTTTGGTTACCACATGCAACAATCGCGGACCTGTAAGAGCTTTTTGATGCTTGAGATTCAAAATTAGAGCATTCAAATCATGTCCGTCTAGGGGTCCAGAATAGTCGATGTTCAAGGTTTGAAAAAAATTTGGTAGGCTAGAAGCCTCTTTTTTTACAGTGTCAAAGTAGTTTTTGAGGGCTCCAACACTAGAATCAATACCCATGCTGTTATCATTTAAAATAACTAGGACGTTAGCAGCAGTAGTTCCTAAATGGTTCAGTGCTTCAAAGGCCATTCCATTGGCTATGGAAGCATCTCCTATTACAGCGATATGTTGCTTCTTTTGACCCTGAAGTTGCGAAGCTAGTGCCATCCCCAAAACTGCTGAAATTGAGGTTCCTGCATGACCTGTTCCAAATGCATCGTAAGGGCTTTCTTCTCGTTTTGGAAATCCACTAATACCACCTTGTTGTCGGAGTAATTTAAAATTTGACTTCCGACCTGTAAGCATTTTATGACCGTAAGCTTGATGACCAACATCCCATACCAATAAGTCTTTAGGTGTATCAAAAACGTAGTGTAAGGCAATACTCAATTCGACGGTACCCAAACTAGAGCCTAAATGTCCTTCACCTTTAGCGAGGGAATCAATAATGGCTAGGCGGAGGTCTTTAGCTAAACCGAACAATTCATTAAGATCAAATTTCCGTAATGTTTGAGGATCAGGAATTCGATCCAAAAAAGCTCTTGACATGCCGTAAAGGTACATAAATCCAGTAGGGAATAAATGGTCACAGATTTTGTATTTTTGAAGATGCAGTTAGACGACACCTTCTTTATGAAACAAGCCTTGGCTGAGGCTGAAAAAGCCTTTCAATCCGATGAAGTTCCTGTTGGAGCAGTTGTTGTTGTTGGCGATCGTATTATTGCTCGTGCGCATAATTTGACAGAGCGTCTAAACGACGTAACTGCACATGCAGAAATGCAGGCCATAACCTCTGCAGCAAATTTTTTAAATGGAAAGTACTTGGTGGGCTGTACGCTTTACGTCACCTTGGAACCTTGTGTGATGTGTGCGGGGGCTTTAACTTGGAGTCAGTTGGAAGCAGTAGTCTTTGCAGCTTCGGATATGAAAAGAGGTTTTGCTCAGGCGGGATTAAACTTACACCCAAAGACAGCAATTCGGTCCGGTGTAATGGCTGAAGATTCTAAAACGTTACTCGATCGTTTTTTTGCTCAGAAAAGAGCATAAAAAAAGCACCTCTTTAGAAGTGCTTCATTAACAGTAATCATATATAAATTATAATAGGGTAATGTTGGAAGCTTGCTTCCCTTTTTTACCTTCTTCTTCTACATACTCTACTTTTGCCCCTTCTCTAAGGGTCACACCGTCTAAGGCTGAAATGTGAACGAATACGTCTTCGCCAGACTCATCGTTGGTAATGAACCCAAATCCTTTAGCTTCATTGAAAAATTTAACTGTACCAGTCATGTGTTTGTTTAAAAATTATATACAAAGGTACGCTTAATATTCATTCAAGTAGGTTTTTTAACGGATTTCTTTGATTAAAGAAACTGATTTTCAATTATTTCCCAGAGAATTGTACTTAAGAAAAATGATTTTTAAAGTAAATATTAGTAGCTTTTCACCTACTTAATTTAAATTTTTTCTTTTGCTTTTTAATTGAGTAGGTCCTTGCATGTTATCACGCATCTTTTTTAAATTGTCTTCGCTGAGGGTATAATCTTTTAGTTGTTTCCCATTCCAACGGTGGTAAAGGAATAGAGGCAAAAATAAGATTGCTCCAGTTAGAACTGTAAAGCCAATAATCCGTTCGCCTTCTTCAAAATCTACTTTTGCTTTGTGGTAAATCCCGTAGAATAAAGCGATTAATATAGCGCTAAAGAAAATTCTTAAAAAAAGTTTCATTCTTTTGGTGGTGCGGTGGATTTCAGGTACAATTCGTTCAATTGCTCGTCGTTTATTGGTGCTGGTGCGTCAATCATGACATCTCTTCCTGCATTGTTTTTTGGGAATGCGATAAAGTCTCTTATGGTTTCTTCCCCACCAAGTATAGCAACAAGCCTGTCGAGGCCAAAAGCAATTCCACCGTGAGGGGGAGCCCCATATTGGAAGGCATCCATCAAGAAGCCAAATTGAGCTTGGGCTTCTTCTTTTGTAAATCCAAGCAAATCAAACATTTGGGATTGTAATTGCTGATCATGTACTCGAATAGAACCACCTCCAATTTCATTTCCGTTAAGTACAAGGTCGTAAGCGTTTGCCTTTACTGCTCCTGGATCCGTTTTCAGCAGTTCTAAATGTTCTGGTTTAGGAGCTGTAAAAGGGTGGTGCATAGCGTGATAACGCTCGCTTTCCTCATCCCACTCAAGCAATGGAAAATCTGTAACCCAAAGAGGAGCAAATTCTTTTGGATTTCTTAAGCCAAGCCTTTCTGCTAATTCCATACGTAAAGCACTGAGTTGGGTACGGGTAGCCTTAACTTCTCCTGAGAGGATCAGAATCAAATCACCAGCTTGTGCCTTGCTGTGTTTTGCCCAAGCAGCTAAATCGTCATGGGTAAAAAATTTATCGACTGAGGATTTAAAACTTCCATCGGCATTACATTTAACATAGACCAATCCTTTGGCACCTATTTGCGGTCTTTTAACCCAATCAATCAAGGCGTCTATTTCTTTTCTACTCATTTCAGCAGCACCTGGGACTGCAATTCCTACTACCAATTCTTGGCTGTCAAAAACACCAAAACCTTTCCCTTGTGCAAGGGTGTTTAATTCTTTAAATTTCATCCCAAAGCGGATGTCAGGCTTGTCGTTTCCGTAGGTTTTTATTGCCTCTTCATAGGGCATTCTTGGAAATTTTGCAACCTCAATTCCTTTGATTTCTTTAAGTAGATGTCTTGTCAACCCTTCGAATTGACTGAGTATAGCTTCTTGATCTACAAAGGTCATTTCACAGTCAATTTGTGTAAATTCTGGCTGTCTGTCGGCACGAAGATCTTCATCTCTAAAGCATTTTACAATTTGAAAATACTTGTCTAATCCACCAACCATTAGAAGTTGCTTAAAAGTTTGGGGTGATTGTGGCAAGGCGTAAAATTGACCCTCATTCATTCGAGAAGGAACGACAAAATCACGAGCCCCTTCTGGAGTAGACTTAATTAAATACGGGGTTTCCACATCTATAAAGCCTGCTTTTGAAAGGTAGTTGCGTACTGCCATACTGACTTGATGTCGGAACAATAGATTTTCCTTGACCGGAGCCCTTCTTAGGTCTAAATAGCGGTATTGCATTCGCAGCTCTTCTCCACCATCTGTTTGATCCTCTATGGTAAATGGAGGAGTTTTAGCTGTATTTAATACCCTGAGTTCTTCTACGAGAACTTCAATAGCACCTGTGGCCATATTGGGGTTTTTAGACTCTCTTTCAATAACAGTGCCTATAACTTGAATAACAAATTCACGACCGAGTCCTTGAGCAGTTTCAAAGACCTCTTTTGGAGTGCGATTTTCATCAAAAACCAATTGAGTGATTCCGTAACGATCTCTTAAATCGATCCAAACGATAAACCCTTTGTTTCTGTTTTTTTGAACCCAACCGGCTAATGTTACGGTTTGGTTGAGTTGTTCTAGGGAGAGTGCTCCGCAATCGTGAGTTCTGTACATGTTTAATAAATGTTGGACAAAAATAAAAAATCCTGAGGGCTGAACCTCAGGATTTTGAAA
>JAYPMN010000054.1:0-8776 GCA_038129925.1 Flavobacteriaceae bacterium | reverse complement strand
AAGTTTCAACCCAAATAACACCAAAGAGTATCAAATTGATAGTTGGGATAAAAAGCAAAATAACCCACCACTTTGGGCGGTTAATTATTTTCATTAATATGACCGCATTGTAAATGGGTACGGCCGCTTGCCATCCTTTAAATCCAGCAGCCACATATAGTTTCCAGGTTCCCAAAAAATGAATGATTTGAAGGGCTAAAGCAAAAAGAATCCACTGGGATAGTGTCATATCTTGACGATTTTTATCAAATATAAGGGGTTCACATTAATGAGCATTAGAATTAAGAAATATTTAAAACATCATTCATCGAATAAATACCTTTCTTATCTGCGAGCCATTCAGCTGCTACTATCGCCCCTAAAGCAAAACCCTCTCGACCAAAGGCTTGATGTTTTAAGCTTATTTCGTCTATAGATGAAGTATATTTTACCGTGTGGGTTCCAGGGACTTCTCCTTCACGGATGGAGCTGATGTTGAGTTTGTCTTTAGTATTGCCATCAAGTTCCCATTTATTAAGATTGGACTCGTTTAGAACACCCTCTGCGAGTGTGAGTGCTGTTCCACTGGGCGCATCTAATTTGTGTACATGGTGAATTTCTTCTAGTGAAGGATGGTATTTTTTGAGATGTGGTTTCATCAACTTTGCCGCAAGGGTGTTTATTTTAAAAAATAGATTTACACCTATGCTAAAGTTAGATGAGTAGAGAAATCCACTTTGATGTGCCTTACAGTAGTCTACCACTTCTTGATAGTGATCCAACCAGCCGGTAGTACCGCAGACTACAGGAATATTTTCTGCTAAAGCTGATTTAATATTTTCCACAGCGGCTTGAGGAACGCTAAAGTTAACAGCAACATCAGCTAATGATAAATCACCTTGAGTTTCGTCTTTGTCTGAGGTATATACAATTTCATGTCCTCTGTCAAGGGCAAATTTTTCTATCGCTTTACCCATTCTTCCATATCCTAAAAGTGCAATTTTCATTTGTTTCTATGTTAAAATTTTAACGCTAGACGAATACCACTTTGTCTTTCGTCGAATATAAGGTCAGGTGTTATGCTGAGATCGTCATTGACATTAAACTGAAGTAAGTGAGCACTGACATTAGCTTCTAAAATATTTAGCATGTATGAAGCTGCTAAGAGAAGCATGGCGATATCACGGTAATTTTTATGAAAATCCATTCCAATGAGTAATTGTTCTGTAGTTATGGGAATATCTTTTTCTAGGAACCGATCGTTAAAAATACCATTTTGCCTTTTTTTGTATGCAGTACGGTATTCTTTCATTTGGTTGTTTTGCAAATTGTAATAGTAATAAGATGTACCCATTGCAGCATAGATGATAGGGATTTTCCATGCTTTTCCTAAATAAGCTTGTCCAAGCCCTGGGATTATTGCCGAATAAAAGGCTGCCCTGGAAGGAGTTAATGGATCGTTGATTAAGCGCTGTAATCTTGCAGAATAATTTTTCGCATAGGCTAGGGAATCTGGAATGACAATCTCATTAATTTCACTTTCTATCGTTTCTTCTGCTTCTTCCTGCCCTAAAACAGTAAAAGAGATCAAAACAAAAAGGCTGTATATGAGTAAATTAAGCTTCACCTTTGATTTTATTTAGGATATTTTGTAGCTTTTCCTGTGATTCAAAACTAATTTTCAATTGACCTTGCCCAAGACTGTTGGCATTGACTGACACGGCTGTGTCAAACAGTTTTTCTAAGTCATCAGCTGCTTGCTTTACGTAGGCTGGTTGATAAGGGGTTTCTGAACTTTTTTTGGGTGTTTTGGACTTGCGAACAATAGCTTCAGTTTCACGAACAGAAAGTCCCTTTTTGACGATGATCTTGTACAGTTTGATTTGCTCAGAAGGCGTTTCAATATTTATTAATGCTCTACCGTGACCCATGGTGATAAAGCGGTCTCTAATGCCAGTCTGAATAATTGGATCCAGTTTTAAGAGTCGCATATAATTGGTAATGGTCGATCTTTTTTTTCCGACCCTAGAGCTGAGTTGGTACTGAGTGAGTTTAATTTCTTCAATCAGACGTTGGTAAGAGAGTCCAATTTCTATTGGATCCAGATCCTGCCTTTGAATATTTTCGACTAGTGCCATTTCCAATGACTCTTGGTCGTCTGCGAGTCGAACATATGCAGGAATGGTCTTCAATTTTGCCATCTCTGAAGCTCTCAGTCTGCGTTCCCCAGAAATCAATTCAAACGTATTACCTTTTTTACGGACTGTTATGGGCTGAATAACGCCAAGTTCTTTTATCGACTGACTTAGTTCTTCTAGAGCCTCTTCGTTAAAATGTGTCCTAGGTTGAAAAGGATTGGTGGTAATTTTACCTAATTCCAAGTCAATAATATTCCCGATAACTTGATCGGCATTTTTATCATTAATTGATTCGATGGCATTTTCAGAATCATTTAAAAGAGCGGATAGACCACGACCTAAAGCTTGTTTTTTATTTGATTTTGCCATTCGGTTTTATTTATTGCGTTTGATGATTTCGCTGCCTAAAGATAAATAACTTTTTGCACCACGACTAGAGGCATCATAACTGATAATATCTTCTCCAAAACTCGGAGCTTCACTCAACCTAATATTTCTCTGAATAATTGTCTTAAAGACCATCTTTCCGAAGTGTTTTTTAACTTCTTCTACTACTTGATTGGAGAGTCTTAATCGGGTATCGTACATAGTCAGTAACAAGCCTTCAATATCTAAATCTTTATTGTGAAGTTTTTGAACACTCTTAATGGTGTTGAGCAATTTACCCAAACCTTCAAGTGCAAAATATTCACATTGAATAGGAATAATTACAGCATCTGCAGCTACGAGTGAGTTTAAAGTGATCAGGCCTAGTGAAGGAGCACAATCCAATAAAATATAGTCGTATTGATCAATGTTGTTTTTTAAAGCTTTTTTAAGCATGTATTCTCTAGAAGCTTTATCAACTAGTTCAATCTCTGAGGCTACTAGATCGATATGAGAAGGAATCAAGTCCAGATTTGGACTGTCCGTTGATAGAATTGCATCCTCGACCGCTATACTGTGTTCGAGTAATTGATATGTGCCATAGTTTACGCTTTGTACATCGACACCAAGTCCTGAAGTAGCATTTGCTTGGGGATCAGCATCTATTAGGAGAACTTTTTTTTCTAAAACACCCAAGGCAGCCCCAAGATTTACGGCTGTAGTAGTCTTTCCAACTCCTCCTTTCTGATTTGCTATGGCAATTATTTTACCCATGAGTCTTATTTGTTTTTTTGAGCGACTAAAAATACGATTATTTAAACCGATTCAAAAGATTCAAAGAAGACATTTGCAAGCCAATCTTTCAAGTAAATTTTTTGTGATTTTTATTTCAAACTATCTTGGGGTTGAATGATGAAAACAGTTTCATTACTTTTTTTATGACCGTAATTTTCTCTAGCAAATCGCTCTAGACTATCTTTATTCTGGAGTACCTCAATAGTTTTTTGGTCTTTCTGTATTATTTTTTGAAGTACTTCTTTCTCTTTTTCTAGTTGATCAATTTCCTGGTTTAGTTCTGAATGTATAGTCCATGAGTGCGTATCTAAAAAAAACATCCATACAATAAATCCAATCGAAATCGTACCGTATAGGAAGTAGACATTATTTAGTGCATTGATTTTTTCCCAAAGCGAACGGAAATTCATTAGTCCAATACTGATTTTTGAACTTCGCTAACCTGCTGGGGGTTAATTTGTTTATCGTATGAATTTCCCCATTGATTGAGTATGTAATTCATTACATCAGCAATTTCTTCATGGTCCAATCCTTGTTTTGCCATCACACCGTCGTAGATTTCTTCATTTACTATGATCTCTCCTTTTAACCCAAATTTGATTCCAGCAATGCTTTTTTCGATGTTATTCATTAAATAGTCAGAGTTTTTTAATGGAGGAAATACTCCAGAAACCCCTGCACCTGAGGTCAAATGACATTGCAAACAGAAGTCTTGATAAATTTCTTCACCTGCTAATATACTTTCTTCTTTCGTTTTTTCTTGATATAGTAAGGCAGCAGTTGAGCTAATAATGAGGATATAACCAACAATTAATAGCTTCATTTAGCAGGAATAATTTTTAAAATTCCTTTTCCCTCTACACCGACGTATAAATACCCGTCGGGGCCTTCAACCACATTTCGTACTCTACCAATTTTATCCAGTATCTTCTCTCTTTTTACTATTTTATTATTTTCAATGACTAGTCGTTCTAAATATTCAAATTTCAGTGAACCTACAAACAAATTATCAGTCCAATCAGGATAAACTCCTGAAGATGAAAAAGCCATTCCGCTAGGCCCTATTGAAGGAATCCAGTAGTAAAAAGGTTGTGCCATTTTAGGCATGGAGGTTTTGTCTGTGATGGGTGTTCCGCTGTAATTTATTCCATAGGTGATTGTGGGCCAGCCGAAATTCACTCCTGGTTTGATAATATTGATTTCATCTCCCCCCTTCGGTCCGTGCTCGTGTTCCCAGATTTCACCTGTTTTGGGATGTGTAACCATTCCTTGTGGATTTCTATGACCATAAGAAAAAATGGCTTCCTTTGTATTTTCTTCACCTACAAAAGGATTGTCTTTTGGAATACTTCCGTCTAGATTCAAACGATAAATTTTACCTCCATCTCTGCTTACATCCTGTGGATTGACATCTCTATTCCCTCGATCACCAACTCCAAAATACAAATGTCCTTCTTGGTCAAACACTATACGCGATCCCCAATGCTGACCCTTCTTGGTATTTGGGGTCGCTTTGTAAAGTAGCTTTACATCCTTAAGAGAAGTACCATCGAGTATTGCAGTATACAAAGCCGTATTTCCACCCTCACTATCGCCTTCAGTATTGGCACTTATAGTCATGTATATAATATTATTATTGATGTGATCTGGGTGAAGTGCAACATCAAGTAAGCCTCCTTGACCTCTAACATACACCTCGGGAAGCCCTTCAACTATCGTTTTCTCTCCGTTTACCACTCTATAAAGTGTACCTGATATTTCGGTTGCTAGGAAATCGCTTTTTGAAATAAAAGCCATTCCCCATGGAATGTCAATACCGTCGACTACAGTTTCGTAACTGTAATTAATTTCGCTTGGTGATTCTATAAAAGGTGGATTGTCTTGTGCGCAACTAAGATACAAGTTAAAGAATAAAATCGCACTGCAATAACTGAAGGTTTTCATTGATCTAAATTCGTTTTTTACGAACTTACTAAATTTTGAGATTATAATTCGTTTTTCAAGCCCTTTCTAGTATAAAATTAGTTGAAGTAAATAAAGATATAATTGTTTCGAAGTACGGAAAGAAAAGTTTGAAAAAAGTCGGGATGACAGGATTTGAACCTGCGACCCCACGCACCCCATGCGTGTGCGCTACCAGGCTGCGCCACATCCCGAATAGATGGTTGGTATTAAGTCGGGGTGGCAGGATTCGAACCTGCGACCTCCTGCTCCCAAAGCAGGCGCGATGACCGGGCTACGCTACACCCCGAAAAGTGCGCAAATATAACATTAAATAAAGTTAATGCAAATAGGAAATTGGCTTTCTTCCAATTTTATATTGTTTTAAGTTGAATTCCACCTTTGTCGACTTTAAGGTGTAGTTTTTCGTCGCCTTTAGTATCTTGATAATAGAGTTGGAATTCGGTCAATAAAACTCCCCCCGCGGGAGGCGATTGAATAATACTTTCTGGGAGGCCCAGAGGTAAATTCCTCCCCAGCGATATTTTAATAGATCTGCATTTTTAATCGGTTCAAAAGCTGATAGAAAATGCCTTCAACGGCAAGCATTTTCTCTATTTGTAATGACTCTAAAATTTCAGAAGTATACAAATTACGACCGGATATCAAAGAAAGTATAGAGAACTTCAATATTCCTTTTCGCATTAGAGCAGTTGTATTTTCAGTTTTTATCACTATCATGTTTGCAATGCGAATATGTAAATCAAATAGAACTATGCAATACATGGTACTAGAAATATATTTTTTAACTTTTTAACAACACTTTTAACTTTAATTTCTTTTTATTTTCGAGTGTATTTAAACGAATCAATCATGTCTCGAGATTTGATGTTTTATAGGGCAATTCTTAAAAAGGTGAGTTTTGACCCTGAATTATTTAAGAAAGAACTGCTAAAGGCGTATCGATTGTTGAGTCCTAAAGATCAACACGCATTGAGTGCTTGGGTTAAGGAATATGTCCAAAACTGCAAGTCGTTAAGATTGGTAGTGATTTCAGATTCTGAAGGGCTTATTTTGGGGTGATTACCTTGATGTTTTCAAACTGAATAGCACCTCTTAGGACACCTTCAATCGTATCTGAAAGAGCTTCAATAATTGGAATTTTTAAAAGGTTTTTGCTATAAATCATGCTAATTTCTCTTGCTGGTTCGGGACTTTCAAAATATCTTAGGTTTTTATTGTCCTTTTCAGATAAGCCTCTGGTTTGTAAATAGGGGAGTAGAGTCATTCCCATTCCCTCATTGGCAAGCCTTATTAAGGTTTCAAAGCTCCCACTCTTGAGATCAAATGATTTTGATTTTCTTGTTGTTTGACACAAGTTTAAGACGTGTTCTCTAAAGCAGTGACCGTCTTCTAATACGAGTATATCCATTTTTTCCAGATCTTCAATCTCCAACTTCTTCATTGAAGAAAGAGGGTGAGATTTCGGTGTATATCCTACAAAAGGCTCATAATAGAGCGGTTTCTCTATGAGTTGTGGATGGTCAAGAGGAGTTGCAGCTATGCCCGCATCAAGTTTTCCATCACTCAATTCATCTACGATGGATGCTGTATTGAGTTCTTCAATTTTTAAATTGACTTTTGGAAATTTTTTAATGAACGTGTTGAGAAACAAGGGGAGTAGTGTTGGCATAACGGTAGGAATAATGCCAATCCTAAAACGACCTTCAACCACACCTCGTTCAGAAGCAACTACATCACTCATGCGTTTAGCTTCTTCGAGTATAACTTTTGCTTGAGCAATAATTTTTTCTCCTATTGCGGTAAGTGTTATTGGCTTTGCTTTTCTATTAAACAATTCGATATCAAGTTCCTCTTCTAGTTTCTGAACTTGCATGCTTAAGGTAGGTTGGGTCACAAAACACTTCTCTGCTGCTTGGGTAAAATTGCCTTCCTCAGCAACGGCTAAAGTATATCTCAATTGCGTGAGTGTCATTCTCTATAATTTTTTTAAATTTAATAAGAAAAACTTATTTAAAAAAAAAATAGTCAAAATATAAGAGCTCTAGGCTAGCTAGTATTGGAAATACTTATTCAATAATCGAAACTTCCATATGGATATTGGTAAGTGGAGCTTCACGATTGTCCACTTTTTGTTTGTTTATTTGATCAACTACGTCCATTCCTTTAATGACTTTTCCAAAAGCAGTATAAGATCCGTCTAGGTGGTAGGCTCCAGGGCTTTGTTGAACAATAAAAAACTCATATGGAGAAGCCAATTTATGCGGATTTTCGATCTCACTGCTTGGCATAGAGATTACACCGCGGTGGTGTTTGTTTCCTTTTCTAGTATCAGGTGGTAAGAGGTATTTTCCAATTTTCCTTCTTTTTTCGGCAGTCTCTCTTCTGTCTGAATTCCCTCCTTGAATAATAAAACCTGGAACTACCCTATGAAATGTACTTCCATTGAAATATTCTTTTTTTGTGAGGTATATAAAATTTGCTCTGTGATACGGAGTGTTTTGATAGAGTTGAATATCAATATCACCGAAGCGCGTTGAAATACGAACTTTGTCTTCTAAATTTTCTTTTTGATACTCAAAAAAGAAAGGAATCGCATTTTGGTCATTAAGTAGCTGTGTTGATTTTTCATCATTTACTTCTATATCCTTTTTTGAATCATAGTCTTTTTCTAGTTTCACTTGTTTTGTATTATCTTCAATTTTAGAAGTCTTTTTTTTAGAGTCAGCACATTGATCAAATAGAATTAATACACCTAAAGTCAGAATGACTAATTTTGTAGTTGACATGGATTATCAGAAATTTTCAGATTGTTTTTCAAATGTAAAAGATTTCGACCTTTCAAGAAAATCGATGCACAACCAATTGGCTCCTGCACATCGTAAAAAGTTTATCAATCAAAATCCAAATGCTTTTAAAGGAGCTAAAAAAGCTGGAGTTTTACTTTTTTGCTATCCAAAAAATGGGAGCATGCATATTTCTTTGATTAAAAGAGCTGTTTACAAAGGGGTTCATTCTGGACAAATTAGTTTTCCAGGAGGCAAACAAGAGAAAGTTGATAACTCTCTTTGGGATACAGCATTGCGAGAGTGCAATGAAGAATTAGGTACCAATTTAATCTCTACTGATCCTTTGATGAGTCTGTCTCCTATTTACGTTCCTCCTAGTAATTTTATAGTGAATCCTTATGTGGTTTCATCAACTAACTATCCGGTATTCAATCCTGATCAGCGCGAAGTATCAAGACACCTGCAGCTTCCTTTGAACGTATTGATTGATTTCGAAATTGTGGAGCGTAAATTAAAGCATGGATCAGCTGCAGGTACAACAGTTCCCTGTTTTGTTTTTGATGAGCATCTCATCTGGGGAGCTACTGCAATGATATTATTTGAATTTAAGAATTTTTTAGAAAGTCGCATATAGATATTATCCTATATTTGACTAATATCTTTTCAAATTTATATGTTTAAAAAGAATCCCTTTGGACATTATCTTATCCTGAAAAAATGGCTGATTCGCTATCTGGGATTTATGAC
>JAYPMN010000053.1:0-9087 GCA_038129925.1 Flavobacteriaceae bacterium | reverse complement strand
CGCCGATTTCTAATATGTCTGGAATTATACTTAAAACTCGTGAGGAAATAGAATTAATGCGTGGAAGTGCATTGATTGTTTCCAAGACTTTAGGCATGTTAGCATCGGAAATTAAACCTGGGGTTACTACTCTAGCATTAGATAAAATGGCATATGACTTTATCAAAGATCAAGATGCAGAACCAGGGTTTTTAGGCCTTTACGACTTTCCCAATACCCTATGTATGAGTCCCAACGCACAAGTAGTCCATGGAATTCCAACCGATAAACCACTGGAGGAGGGAGACATTATTTCCATAGACTGCGGAGCATTAAAAAACGGGTTTTATGGAGATCATGCTTATACTTTCCCCGTAGGAGAGATTGCTCCAGAAACAGAAAAACTCCTTAGAATAACCAAGGAATCCCTTTACGAAGGCATCAAAGCCTTTCAACTCAACAATCGTATTGGAGATTTGGGATATGCCATTCAACACTACTGTGAAAAGGAAGGGTATGGTATCGTCCGTGAATTGGTAGGTCACGGTTTAGGTAAAACCATGCATGAGGCACCAGAAGTTCCAAACTACGGCAAATGCGGAAGGGGTAAAAAGTTTTTAAATGGAATGGTTTTGGCTATAGAACCCATGATCAATATGGGTACACACCGAATCAAACAACTTAATGACGGTTGGACCATTCTTACCGCTGACGGTAAGCCCTCGGCTCATTTTGAACACAATGTTGCCTTAATTGATGGTAAACCAGAACTGCTTTCAACCTTTGAATATATCTATCAAGCACTAGGTATTCAAAGTGAAGAAGAAATTCCCTTTAGAAGCCTTCCATTGGTCTTATGAAAGGGCTCCTGAATTTAGTTCCTAGACCTTGGCTCATCACGTTAAGTATTTGGTTTCGACCTCTAATTAAATGGTATTTTAAAGGCAATCGTTTTACAGATCCCATTGACGGTAGTTCATATCGTAAATTCCTACCCTACGGATACAAAGTTAGTAGACCCAGTGCCTTATGCCCAGGAACATTGTCTCTAGAACGACATCGCTTGCTCTGGCTCTACCTTGAAAGAAAAACAACTTTACTCAAAAACAAACTTAAAGTACTGCATATCGCACCTGAGCAAGTGTTTTACAGTAGGTTTAAAGGTTTTAATCATTGGGACTATACTACAACAGACTTGTATTCTCCTTTGGCAGATATCAAAGCAGATATATGCGATTTGCCCTTTAAGGACGCTACTTTTGATTTGATTTTATGTAATCATGTGTTGGAACATATTCCTTACGACCTCAAAGCTATGGAAGAACTTTACAGGGTATTAAAAAAAGGAGGAACGCTAATCGCTCAGGTGCCTATGGAAGCAGAACGCTCAACTACTTTTGAAGATAATAACATTACCGATAAAGCCAAAAGGACTGAAATTTTTGGTCAATACGATCATGTCCGTATTTATGGTATAGACTACTATCAAAGACTAGAATCAGTCGGATTTAAAACTAAAAGAGTTGACTTTCTAAAAGAGCTTTCAGCTGAAGAGATCGACAAATTTGCGCTACCAGATGAAGAACAAATACCTGTTGGACGAAAATAAATTTTATTCTTCTTTCAAAAACCCATCTGAAAAAAGTTCTATAATACCTTGAATAGAATCAGATACTATCCAGTAAGCCTGAAGTTCAGGTTTGGAATCGATCAGTTTTTGAGACTGAGCTAAAGGCATGACCATTAGTGCAGTAGCATAAGCATCTGCAGTCATACAATCCGGAGCAATCACTGATGCACTCAAAACCTCAGTAGGAAATGCATCACCAGTTTTAGGGTTGATGGAGTGGGCAATACGTTGACCAGATTCTTCATCTACCGAATACTTTCGGTAATTCCCTGAAGTTGCCAATGCTTCATTTTCCAAGCGAAGCGTTCGGATAAAATTTCGCTCTTGCCCATGTTCGGGATTATCTATAGCAATTTTCCAAAAATTTCCAGTTCTTGGACTTTTTCCCTTGGCCACAAGCTCGCCACCTATTTCAACCAAATAATTTTCCAGTTTATTGATTTTTAAAAAATTGGCCAAAACATCTACAGTATAGCCCTTTGCAAGTGCATTAAAATCAAAGTAGAGGGAGGGATGCTTCTTTTGAATCGTCCTTTGGTTTGTCAGCTTTGTTTTTGCCCATCCAGTAAACTCAAGTATACTATCTCTTTGCTTTTTACTTACATTTTCTAGCGACTTCCCCGGACCAAAACCATAGGCATTTACCAAGGCACCAACTGTTGGATCAAAAAAACCTTGCGAATATTCCCAAACCTCTGAAGCCTTTTCATAAACAGTTACAAAGTGCGAATCTACTATCAATAAACTATCTCCCCTATTGATTTTGGAAATATCAGAATTGGGCAGGTAGGTTGACAAAGATTGATTTATCACCTGAAAAATAGAATCTACCTTTTGAGTTAAAATTGTTGAACTAAGCGAATTTGAAATATAGGAAATGGAATAGGTAGTTCCCAAGGCATACCCTTGGATTTTTTGAAGTTGATCCTTTTGTACAGTACAACCCAAAATAAATAAAGAGAACATTAATAGCCTACTGTATTGCTTCAAGTCCTTGGAAATTGACTGCATAGGGATCTTTTTTTGTTAGTGGATAATCGTAGTTTTCAGCATGGGCAAATCCGACCCCAGCAAGATACAATTGAGCATTATTTTGTTCAGCGTGATCTTTGACTTTTTCGATCAAGAAGGGATCAAACTTTCTAGGTGCTTTAGGGTAAAGCGTACCCTGAACCAAGATAAAGTATAATTTCTTGCCTTTTACACAAACAAATTGTGGAGTGCGTTTCAGTTGAGAGTTGACTGCTAAAAACTCATATCCTTCTGCTTCCAAATGATCTCCTACCTCTTTCATGGCAAGTTGGTGTATTTCATGTAGTGTTAGCTGGCTCATTGAATACAAAGTTAAGTTAATTCGTCAAGTCTATAAAGCATGACTAAAGACATAAAAAAAGAGGCCTTAGGCCTCTTTTAATTTTATTAACCTCCAAAGTCGTCAAAACGGACATTCTCTGGCGGAACACCAAAGTCCTCGGCCATACGCTCAATAGCTTGATTCATCAACGGAGGTCCACAGAAATACACTTCAATATCTTCTGGGGCTTCGTGAGCTGAAAGATAGTTGTCGATTACCACCTGGTGAACAAAGCCTGTAAAGCCATCTCCCTCACCATCTAAACCGTCTTTTACTTTCCAATTATCTTCTTCCAGCGGTTCTGATAAGGCGATGTAAAACTTAAAGTTAGGAAAGTCTTTTTCAAGAGCTTTAAAATGATCGATGTAAAACAATTCTCTTTTGGAGCGACCCCCGTACCAGAAAGTAACTTTTCTTCCTGTTTTTAGTGTTCTAAACAATTCGTAAAGATGCGAGCGCATAGGTGCCATTCCAGCTCCACCGCCTACATATAGCATCTCTGAATCGGATTCGTTTATGAAAAATTCACCATAAGGTCCAGAGATGGTCACAGAATCACCAGCTTTTTTAGAGAAAATATAAGAGGAAGCAACTCCTGGGTTTACGTCACTCCAGTCATTTTTTGCACGATCAAAAGGAGGTGTTGCAATTCGTACATTGAGCATGATCTCTTTTCCCTCAGCAGGAAAAGAAGCCATAGAGTAGGCACGTTCTACAGTCTCAGGGTTTTTCATCGTCAAAGGCCACAAGTTAAACTTATCCCACTCCAACTTGAATTTGTCAGGCTCCCCAGGGTGCTCTTCTGGATGTGCAGAAATATTAATGTCTTCATATTTTACCTCACATGGTGGAATTTCAATTTGTATATACCCTCCTGCTTTGTAGTCCATTTCCTCTGGAATTTCAACTACAAACTCTTTAATAAAGGAAGCTACATTCCAGTTTCTTACCACTTTAGCTTCATATTTTTTTATTCCAAATACCTCCTCAGGTACTTGAATGACCATGTCTTGCTTTACTTTGACTTGGCATCCTAAACGCCAACCTTCAGCAACCTCTTTTCTTGAAAAGTGAGGGGCTTCAGTAGGTAGAATTTCTCCTCCCCCTTCAATTACCTGACATTTACATTGAATACAGGTGCCCCCTCCACCGCAGGCTGAGGGTAAAAATATTTTGTTATTTCCCAGTGTACTTAATAGTGTACTTCCTGATGAAACCTCTACCTTATTATCTCCGTTTATCAAAAGAGATACAGGACCAGAGGGTAATAATTTTGCCTTGGCTCCTAGAAGCATTCCAACCAACAAAAAGGTGATGATTAAAAAAACAACAATACTTGCTAATACAACTGAATAATCCATCTCACATTATAATTTAATACCCATAAAACTCATAAAACCTAACGCCATTAACCCTGTAATAATAAAGGTAATTCCCAATCCCCGAAGTGGAGCAGGGACATTGGAATAGGTAATTTTTTCGCGAATTGCTGCAATAGCTAGTATGGCCAAAAGCCATCCAATCCCTGAACCTAATCCATATACAGCTGATTCTGCAACTCCAGAAAAATCTTTTTGCTGCATGAATAATGATCCACCTAAGATGGCACAATTCACCGCAATTAAAGGAAGAAAAATACCTAAAGCACCGTAGAGTGCAGGAGCAAATTTTTCAACAATCATTTCAACTAACTGTACCATTGAAGCAATAACAGCAATAAACATAATGAAACTTAAAAAGCTTAAGTCGAGATCAGCGTATTGCGATCCCAACCAATACAAGGCACCAGGTTGAAGTAAATAAGTGTCTAGCAAAAAATTTATTGGAACCGTAATCGCCAGTACAAATATTACTGCAAATCCAAGACCTACTGCAGTTTTCACGGTTTTTGAAACTGCTAAATAAGAACACATTCCCAAGAAATAGGCGAAGATCATGTTCTCGATAAAAATACTTTTTACAAATAAGTTTAAATAGGCTTCCATAATTTGCGATTAATTTTTTTCAATTAGAGTTCGGTTTCGAGAACGCTGAATCCATATCAAAATCCCTACCGTAATAAGTGCCATAGGCGAAAGCAACATTAGCCCATTGTTCACATAACCCATTTGATAAACTGCATCCGGGATGACCTGAAAGCCAAACAGTTTTCCAGAGCCAAACAACTCACGGAAAAATGCAACTAAGATTAAAATAACACCGTAACCTGCGGCATTACCAATTCCATCTAAGAAAGATTTCCAAACACCATTCCCCAAGGCAAATGCCTCTAATCTTCCCATTACTATACAGTTGGTGATAATCAGCCCAATAAAAATGGAAAGCTCCTTACTTACATCATAAGCAAAAGCTCTCAGTATTTGATCAACCAAAATTACCATTGAAGCAACAACAACCAATTGAACTATAATCCGTATTCGGTTGGGAATAAGGTTTCTCAAAAGAGAAATAATCACATTACTAGCTGCCATTACAGCCATAACAGAAATACTCATTACTACTGCTGGTTTGAGCTGAACGGTAATTGCCAGGGCGGAACAAATACCCAAAACCTGAACGGTAATGGGGTTGTTATCAGCCATGGGGTCAGAAAGTAACTTTCGATTCTTTTTTGAAAATAGTGGCTCCCTTTCTTTGTTTACAAAGAGTAAAGTTGCTTTTTTCTCGGGCGTTGTTTTATTTTCTTCCATCAAATTATTGGTTTATAGCCACGGTCTGTTCTGCTGTCTTTAGGTAGGGCAGGTAGTGATTCAGTCGTTCGAGTATCATATTAGTAACCCCGTCACCTGTAATAGTTGCTCCTGAAATTGCATCCACCTCGTGATCGTCTTTGTCTAAATCTTTAGGGTCATTATTTGTTTTAGAAACATTGATGCCCACTAAATTTCCATCTTTATCGAATACTTTTTCTCCTAGAAAGCGATTTTGAAACCACTCCTGGGTGATTTCAGCTCCTAAACCTGCAGTTTCTCCTACATGATCAAAAACAGCTCCTTTAATTGTATTCTTATCTTCTTCTAAGGCAATATATCCCCAAATCGCATTCCAAAGTCCTGCACCTCTAAGTGGAACGATGTAGTACTTTTCACCCTCTACGGAGGCTTCATATAATGGAAAGCGTTGTTCGTTAACAGGCTTTTTCAATTCATTGTTTAAATTGATTTCAAAAGCATTCACTTCCTGATCAAGATCACCACCAGAAGTCAATGAAAGTTCCCCTGTGATGTATTGATTGTATAAAATCTCTGCTTGCTCACGGTCTGTTTCAACTCCTATAGTGGCTAGGATGTTTTGCATCTTTTCTTTTCGTACATTGGAGGCCTGTAGGTCTTTTAAAGAACTAGCAGTAAAAGCGAGTGCTGAGGCAACCACTAAGACCATTAGTGTTGCAAAAATAAAAGTATAGGCATTACTGTCTCTATTCATCTCATGCGGTTTTTAGTTCTTGTGCTGTACTCCAACGCTTTTTACGCTTACTAATGTTGCCATTGACTACATAGTGATCAATAGTTGGCGCAAAAACATTCATCAATAAAATTGCAAGCATTACTCCTTCAGGGTAAGCGGGATTAAACACCCTAATCATGATACAAAAAATACCGGTCAAAATCCCGTAGATCCATTTACCTTTATTGGTTTGTGCTGCAGATACAGGATCAGTGGCCATAAAAACAATTCCAAAGGCAAAGCCCCCAACAACCAAATGGTTCATCCAAGAAAAGTTCATCAAAGCATTAGCTCCCCAAAGGTTGAACAACAAGCCCATTACGGCAGCTCCAATAATTCCTCCTGTGATGATCCTCCAACTTCCGATACCAGTAAGAATTAAAATCAAGGCTCCTACAGCTACGCAAAGTGTTGAAGTTTCTGCGATTGAACCTGGTATAGCTCCTTGGAACATTTCCATCATGGAGTAGTTCACGTCTTGTCCAGCAGCTAAACTTCCTAAAATAGTCTCCCCTGATATTCCGTCAACAGTCCCTGCTTCGGATACCCATACTTTATTTCCCGACATATAAGTAGGGTAAGCAAAAAAGGCAAAAGCCCTTGCTGTTAATGCCGGATTAAGAATATTCATTCCTGTTCCTCCAAATGCTTCCTTAGCAATCAAAACGGCAAAGGCAGTGGAAATACCTACCATCCATAATGGAATGTCTACTGGCATGATCATCGGAATCAGTAAACCCGTTACCAGATACCCTTCATTTACTTCATGACCTCGGTAAACAGCAAATCCAAATTCGATAGACAGACCCACTACATAAGAAACTATGATCATGGGAACAATTTTCCATGCACCATGAACAAAGGCATCTATAAAAGTAAAGGGGGTGTTGGTTTGGATGTAGTATTGGTAACCCGTGTTGTAAATCCCATAGATCAAAGCTGGTAAAAGCGCAATGATAACTGTTACCATTGTTCTTTTTAAATCTACAGCATCTCGGATATGAGCTCCTTTTTTAGTGGTGTGGTTTGGAACAAATAAAAAAGTATCAAAAGCGTTAATTGCTGGCGCAAACTTCTCTAATTTTTGTCCTTTACCAAAAGGTCTTTTTAAAGCGTCTAATTGTTTTCTTAATGCATTCATACTAGAAATTTTAACCTACTTCATTTATCATTAATTCGATTCCTTCACGGATGATTTCTTGTGCTTCAATTTTAGAAGTGTTGGCGTAGTCAATTAATCCAAAGTCTTCTGGGACCACTTCGTAAATGCCTAGAGCTTCCATTTTTTCAATATCTTCTATCATACAGGCTTTAATCAGCTGCATGGGGTAAATTTCCAAAGGGAATACTTTTTCCATCTCACCTGTAACTACTAAAGCTCTTTCCTCTCCATTAAGGTTAGTATTTACTTCGAAGCCTTCCTTTTTAAATAGACGTGAAAAAGAGGTGTTAGAAAGACTCATTATGTTGTTGTC
Organism: Flavobacteriaceae bacterium; assembly: GCA_038129925.1. Classification (GTDB taxonomy): domain Bacteria; phylum Bacteroidota; class Bacteroidia; order Flavobacteriales; family Flavobacteriaceae; genus MS024-2A. Next base: position 1,202 of record JAYPMN010000053.1, on the reverse strand, counting down.
TTTGAAAGGCAGCCATCCAAACATTCGATAGTCTTTTCCCTCTGGGATAACAGTGATTTGATTGTTGTAATAGCCAAGATGACCATCATCAGAACTCGTAGTTCCTGTCAATACATCTCCATTAATCACTCGGTTTTGAGGGTAAAGGATTTTAAATTCATTTAGTACGGGCTGAAGTTCTGCACCTTGTTTGGTTAGAATGTATTTTGGATTTTTAATCGAATTCCCACAAACAGCTATGGTTCGCTGTGGGCTATATTGTCCCGTTTGAATAAAACGACCCAAATTTGCCACATCCTCCGGGTTTATAGTCCACACCCGATCACCCATATTGAGAGGGGCTAATTCTTGTATGTGTAGACTTACATTACCAGCTGGATGAGGTCCAGCAATAGTGTAATGCTGAACAGCTGTGATTTGTTTAAACATCCCTGAGTGGGTTGCATCAGTTCCTAGGAAAACTTCTTGATCTACTAATTTATTTAGGACATTTATTCCCTCCTGAAATGCCTTAACATCTTTACTGAGAAAAAATTCAAAATCAGGGCCCAGAGGACTGGTTTGGTGTGTAGAAACAAATATGGCTTTTGGAGTATCTACAGGATTTGCAATAGTTCCGTAAGGACGTTGGTGAATAAATGGCCAATTACCACTTTCCAATAAAAGATTTTTTAAATCTTCGCGGTTTAGCTTTTCCCAATTTTTACAATCGTGACTGATGGTATTTGAGGAAGTGTTTGCCCTTATGATTATTTTTTCAATTTTTCTGCGAGCGCCTCTTTGGATAGTTTCAATTACACCCGATACAGGAGAAACAAATTTGATTTGAGGCATATTTTTACTGAAGAAAATGGGCTCCCCTGCTTGAACATCCTCACCTTCTTTTTTGAGAAGCTTGGGAACAGTACCAAAAAAATCATCTGGTTTTAACGCGAAAGTAGCTGAAGAAGGTGTCTTCGCTAGAAGCTTTTCGGCCTCCCCTTTTATCCTAAGCCTAGCTCCTCTACGAGTTTGGATTTTTTTAATTATTTCCATTAAAAAGTTAAATTCTAAAATCGTACAAATTTAATAATAAACCCCCTTTTAGAAATACCATAACCCACGGAAAAAAGACTATTTATATTCATTCTAAATAGATGTTTAAGCATTTCTTTCTCAGGCACAGTATTTGGACATCACAAGCTGAACAATTACATTTACAA
>JAYPMN010000052.1:0-9141 GCA_038129925.1 Flavobacteriaceae bacterium | reverse complement strand
GTTTCCACGAGGCACAAAAGACTGAAACGGTCAAAGTAAGCACTCAAGCTGGGGTGGACTGTTGGCAAGAAAAAAAGCCCATCGAAAATGTAGGCTTGTATATTCCAGGCGGATCAGCTCCTTTATTTTCAACGGTCTTGATGTTAGCTATACCCGCTCAAATCGCAGGATGTAAAGAAATTGTGCTCTGTTCGCCTCCCATTACGGAAGGTACTTTACCCGAAGTTGTTCTTTATACAGCTCAACTGTGCGGGGTAAAAAATATATATAAAGTAGGAGGAATACAGGCTGTAGCGGCTATGGCATTGGGAACAGAAAGTATTTCAAAAGTCCATAAGATTTTTGGACCTGGAAATCAATATGTTACCGCAGCCAAACAATGGGCAACACGTCATCATGTAGCCATCGATATGCCTGCAGGTCCAAGCGAATTATTGGTAGTTGCTGATGGTACTGCCGATCCCAATTTTATAGCAGCAGATCTGCTTTCACAGGCCGAACACGGCAAAGACAGTCAGGTGTTATTTGTCAGCACATACAGGCTCTTATTGGATCAGGTAGCCGAAGCAATAAATACGCAACTAACTGAACTGCCTCGTAAAGAAATTGCTTCTGCCGCTTTAAAGAATTCCAAGGCTATCTTTTTTGAAACTGATCAGGCTGCCATAGACTTTATCAATGCTTACGGTCCTGAACACTATATCATTTGCGTAGAAAAAGAAGATTTATACCTAGATCAGTTAATCAATGCAGGCTCAGTTTTCGTTGGAAATTATACACCTGAATCAGCAGGGGATTACGCCTCAGGAACCAATCATACCCTTCCGACCAACGGGTATGCAAAACAGTACAGCGGTGTCAACTTAGACAGCTTTAGAAAGGCAATTAGCTTTCAGAAAATATCTAAAGAGGGGATACAGAATTTAGGGGAAACCATCGAGCTGATGGCTGCTGCTGAGGGATTAGAAGCACACAAAAATGCAGTTAGTATTCGGTTAAAAGCCTTGAAGGATGAAATTTGATTATAAAAAATACATCAGGACGCATCTACTCTCTTTGACTCCATACCAGTCCGCAAGACAGGAGTTTACGGCAGACGGGAGAGAAATGATTTTATTAGATGCAAACGAAAATCCCTTTGCCTCAGAAGTGAACCGCTATCCAGATCCTCTTCAGACAGATCTCAAAGAACAAATTGCAGAATGGAAAGGAGTAGGGGTAGATCAGCTATATTTAAGCAACGGCAGCGATGAGTTTATCTCTAATGTTATTATGGGATGTTGTGAGCCGGGTCAAGACCATATTGTTATCGTACCTCCCACTTTTGGGATGTATAAAGTTTCAGCTACTATGCATGGGGTAGGCGTTGTCGAAGTTCCACTAACTGATGCATTTCAACTCGACGTTACCGCTATTCTAAACACCCTTACTGCCTCATCTAAAATTATTTTTATACCGACTCCAAACAATCCTACAGCAAATAGTTTTGATTTGAATGCCATCAAAGAGTTACTTGAAAATTTTGACGGTTTAGTGTTTGTGGATGAGGCCTATGCTGAGTTCAGCACTAATCCTTCAATCATTCCTTGGTTAAAGGACTATCCTAATCTTATGGTTAGTCAAACCTTTTCTAAGGCACAAGGTATGGCAGGAGCCCGTTTGGGGATGGCATTTGCTCACTCGGATTTTATTCACTTTTTTAATCGAATTAAAGCACCTTATAATATTAATTCACTGACTATTAATGCTGCGTTAAAACGACTCAAAGAACAAGACAAGGTTGGAGAACAAGTACAACTTCTGCTCTATGAACGCCGTCGACTAGAGGAAGTTTTTGATGCGATCCCTTTTATTAAGCAGTGTTTTCCCTCGGATGCAAATTTTATATTGATACGGGTTGACAATAGCGGTTTGCGTTATCAGCAATTGATCGACTGTGGTATAGTGGTACGCAATCCTTCAAAGAATTTAAATTGTGAAAATACCCTTCGTATTTCAGTAGGACTTCCAGAAGAAAACAACCTTTTAATCGATGCCCTTAAAAGTTTGAGTATATGAAAAATGTATTATTTATAGATCGAGACGGTACCTTGGCTTTAGAGCCCGATGGGTATCAGCTGGATGCCTTTGAAAAGCTAGTCTTTTACCCAGAAATATTTACTTATTTAGCTAAAATCGTTAAGGAATTAGACTTTGAATTGGTAATGGTGACCAATCAGGATGGGCTGGGAACAGCTTCGTTTCCCGAAGAGACCTTTTGGCCTGTACAAGACTTTATAATTCAGTCTTTTAAGAACGAGGGAATAATTTTTAATGAGGTGCTTATTGATAAAAGCTTACCAGCCGACAATGCTCCTACTCGCAAACCTCGAACGGCCATGCTGAGTCACTATTTGGATAGCGCGGACTACGATTTAAAAAATTCATTTGTTATCGGGGACCGAATAACCGATATGGAGCTTGCAAAAAATTTAGGGAGTCAAGGTCTTTTTATTGCCAATGACCCACAATTAGGACAAGATGAGACTACTGCAAATACTGACCTACCTATAGCTCTTACAACCACTTCTTGGAAAGACATCTACGCTTTTTTAAAGTTAGCGCAGCGTCAGTTTGACTATGAACGCAAGACCAATGAGACGGATATCAAACTTAAACTAAATCTCGATGGTACCGGGAAAAGCAATATTGACACGGGTATTGCCTTTTTTGATCATATGTTGGATCAATTGGCACGTCATGGGAATATGGATATTGAACTTAAGGCAAAAGGCGATTTGGAAGTGGATGAACACCACACCATAGAAGACACTGCCATTGCCTTAGGTCAAGCCTTTGCTCAAGCTTTGGGGAATAAATTAGGGATAGAACGTTACGGTTTTTGTCTGCCGATGGATGATTGTCTGGCGCAAGTAACTATAGATTTTGGAGGCCGGAATTGGCTGGTTTGGGAAGCCGAATTTAAAAGAGAGATGATTGGTAAAATGCCTACAGAGATGTTTTTTCACTTTTTTAAATCCTTTTCAGACGGTGCCAAGGCAAATCTTAATATCAAAGCTGAAGGAACAAATGAACACCACAAAATAGAAGCAATTTTTAAAGCCTTTGCAAAGGCTATCAAAGTGGCAGTAAAGCGCGATCCCGATAAAATGATTTTACCCTCAACTAAAGGAAGCCTCTAAATGCTAGCCATTATCGATTACGGAGCAGGGAATACTAAAAGTCTACAGTTTGCACTCGAGCGGTTGGGAGTAAACAGTTTGCTGACCTCTAATGCTGATCAAATTAAATCCGCAGAAAAAGTTATTTTTCCTGGTCAAGGAGCTGCAGGAAGCGCCATGCAAAAACTGAAACACTTCGGGTTAGACCAACTGATTCCTGAATTGAAACAACCGGTCTTGGGGATTTGTTTGGGGATGCAACTTTTTTGTGAACATACAGAAGAAGGAGATGTCCAAGGACTTGGAATTGTAAAAGGAACAGTCAAGCGTTTTTCTACTAAAGTAAAAGTGCCTCAAATGGGATGGAATAGTATTCACAACCTAAAAGGGGAATTGTTTGAAGGGATTCAGGACGGGGCTTATATGTATTTGGTTCACTCTTATTTTGTGCCTAACAGCACAGAAACTGTTGCCACTGCAAATTACGGCGGTAGCTATAGTGTTGCATTGCAAAAGGAGAACTTTTATGGAGTACAGTTTCACCCCGAAAAAAGCAGCAAGCAAGGACAACTCATATTGAACAATTTCTTAAAGCTTTCATCATGAGAATCATTCCTGCCATCGATATCATAGAAGGGAAATGCGTTCGCCTATCTAAAGGGGATTACAATACCAAAAAAATATACAACGAATCGCCACTTGAGGTGGCCAAAGCTTTTGAAGATCACGGTATTGAATACTTGCATCTAGTCGATTTAGACGGTGCCAAATCAAAGCATATCGTCAATCACAAAGTTTTAGAGAGGCTAGCGACACAAACCTCTTTAAAAATTGATTTTGGCGGAGGGTTAAAATCAGCAGCCGATCTTAAAATTGCTTTTGAATGTGGAGCTTCACAGATAACAGGGGGCAGTATTGCTGTTAAATCCCCAGAGACATTTACTTCATGGGTTCAATCCTATGGGGCCGGTAAAATCATTCTAGGAGCCGATGTGAAAGGAATTCAAATCGCTACAGACGGCTGGCTGGAAACTTCTGACAAAACGCTTTTTGACTTTGTAGAATACTACAAAACCCAAGGAATAAGCTTTGTAATCTGTACTGATATCAGTAAAGACGGAATGTTAGAGGGTCCTGCTTTTGAGTTGTACCAAAAACTACTCGAACAAGTAAAAGTCAAACTTATTGCCTCTGGAGGGATTTCAAAATTTGAAGAACTTCCTCAGTTGCAAGAATTGGGCTGCGAAGGAGTGATTATCGGCAAAGCGATTTATGAAAATCGAATTTCCTTAAAACAATTAGAAGCTTTTATATTGAACACCTAGTCATTATGCTCACAAAGAGAATCATTCCCTGTTTGGATATTAAAGACGGCAGAACCGTTAAGGGGGTCAATTTCGTCAATCTACGCGATGCGGGTGACCCGGTTGAATTGGCTACCCAATACGCCTTGGAAAAGGCAGACGAACTGGTTTTTTTAGATATTTCTGCTACAGAGCAAAAACGCAAAACCCTCGCTGAATTGGTTTTAAGGGTTGCAGCAGCCATAGACATACCCTTTACAGTAGGGGGAGGAATAAGTGCTGTAGAAGATGTAGCCATTTTACTGAAGAATGGAGCAGACAAGGTTTCGATCAATTCAGCAGCAATAAAAAATCCAAGCCTTATTGACAAGCTGTCGGAGCAGTTTGGCTCTCAATGTATTGTAGTTGCGATAGACGCAAAACAAATAAATGGGCAGTGGAAAGTGCACTTGGTAGGAGGTAAGGTACCCACAGAATTGGACCTTTTTGAATGGGCAAAGGAAGTTGAGCAGCGCGGTGCTGGTGAAATCCTTTTTACATCCATGGATCACGACGGCACCAAACAGGGCTTTGCCAACAATGCACTGGCTCGATTGAGCACTGAGGTCAATTTACCCATCATTGCTTCGGGAGGAGCGGGCACTGTCCCCCATTTTATTGATACCTTTACTAAAGGTAAAGCTGATGCTGCTTTAGCAGCCAGTGTATTTCACTTTGGCGAAATCTCCATACCTGAACTCAAAAAACAACTGAACCAACAGCAACTGGCTGTACGAATAGACGAATTATGAAACCAGACTTTTCAAAATCACCCGATCAGCTGATCCCTGCTATCATACAAGACGCAAAAACACTAAAAGTTTTGATGCTGGGCTATATGAATGCAGCTGCCATAGAAGCGACTCGAAAGAGCCAAAAGGTTACCTTTTACAGCCGCTCAAAACAACGTCTCTGGACCAAAGGAGAGGAAAGTGGTAACTTCTTAAACGTAGATTCTATTGAGCTGGATTGCGACCAAGACAGTCTGCTTATTAACGTAAATCCTGAAGGTCCATGCTGTCACAAGGGAACTGACACTTGTTGGGGGGAAGAAAACAGAAATGCACTGGCTTTTTTAGCTGAATTGGAAGCCATTATCGCCCAACGAAAGGCAGCAGACGATCAAAACAGCTATGTGGCCTCCTTGTTTAGAGAGGGCATCAATAAGATTGCTCAAAAAGTAGGTGAAGAGGCTGTGGAGACCGTGATTGAGGCTAAAGACAACAACGATCAATTGTTTTTAGACGAAAGTGCTGACCTTTTGTTTCACTACCTCGTTTTACTTCAGGCCAAAGGATTTACACTGAACGATATTGCTAAGACCTTATCTTCCCGAAATGGTTAGGTCTAGTTAGCATTTCCTCAAAAAAATGTACATTTGATTTCTTTCGAAAAAAACAACGTTTTGACCCATGAGTAAGATTAATCCTGATGTTTTAGCCTTTTACAAAGAACTGGATAAGAACAATAATCGCGAATGGTTTGAGCCTCAAAAAAGCCGCTATAAAGGACTTGAAGCTGAAATCAAACAGTATACTGAGGAGATAAAGAACAGCTTGAGTACAACTGATGAGATCGATCGAGCGAAACTCTTTAGAATATATAGGGACGTGCGTTTTTCAAAAGACAAAACCCCTTTTAAAACCCACTTTGGAATTTCCTTTGACCGTAAAAAACCTCATTTAAGAGGAGGCTATTATCTTCATATTGCACCTGGTGATACATTTATAGCCACTGGCTTTTGGAATCCAGACAAAAATGATTTATACCGTATCCGAAAAGAAATGGAAGTCGATGCTGCCGAATTACGAGATGTAATTGCTGACAATGAGCTCAAAGTCTATTGGGGAGCGCTTCAAGGGGATGAAGTAAAAACAGCGCCCAAAGGTTTTTCAAAAGAACACGCAGATATTGACCTAATCCGTAAAAAACAATATTTATTCATCAAAAAATTCACAGACAAAGAAGTGTTGTCTGCAGGATTTCAAGACCAAATTATAACCCACTTTAAAGCCATACGCCCTTTTTTCGACTATATGAGTAATGTATTAACTACTGACTTAAACGGAGTTTCACTCCTCTAATTTTTTAACCTTATGAAATCTTTATTATCTAAATCACTTTTATCTCTAGTGGCTGCTGTCTTATTTGTAGGATGTGCTGCTCTAAGAACTTCTACTACGCCTACTTCTAACAGCATTCAAGCTAATATTGATCTGGTAGGTATAGAAGATGACAAGGTGGAAATTACCATCACACCACCACCAATGAAAGTGGAGTCCACAGTGTTTTACATCCCGCAGATTGTTCCGGGAACCTATGAATATTCCAATTTTGGTCGATTTGTGGAAGACATTAAAGCCTTTGATAAGAAAGGCAATGAAATGGAGCTGATTTCATTAGACCAAAACAGTTGGGAAATTGTAAAACCAAAAAAATTAGCAAAGATCAGCTATAAAGTAAACGACACCTTTGACGGTCCTAACGGTCAGGAAATTTACCCTATGGGAGGAACCGATTTCCAAGAAGGGGAGGTATACCTTTTAAATTTACATTCCATGATTGGTTATTTTGAAGGTATGAAAGAGAGCACTTACGAACTAAATGTAAGCTCGCCAATAGACTTGAAAGCCTTTACCTCCTTACCTGCCATATCCACCAGTGATACACTGGATGTTTTCAATGCGGAACGTTATTTTCATATTATCGATAACCCTATCCTTTACAGCAAACCTAATGCAGTTTCTTTTGATCTGGATCAAATCAAAGTAGGTTTGGCCATTTATTCACCTTCAGATGTTCATCAGGCTACCGAGTATCGGCCTGCTATTGAGAAAATGATGAGAGCGCAAAAAGCCTTTTTAGGAGATGCAAATGATACGCCCAGTTATGATATCTTATTGCATTTGATGGACATGGATGCCCTTCAGTATTTTGGAGGTATGATGGGAGCATTAGAACACCACACATCTACTACTGTAGTCTTTGTTGATGCCATGGGAGCAGGGGAGTTGACCCAAAACTTGGTTGATGTGGTCTCCCATGAGTTTTTTCATACACTGACTCCTTTAAATGTACATTCCGAAGAGATTCATAATTTTGAATATAACAGACCTTTGATGTCGCAGCATTTGTGGATGTACGAGGGGACCACAGAATATTTTGCAAATTTGTTTCAAATCAATCAGGGACTAATTGATGCCCCAGACTTCTATAACCGCGTGATGGAAAAAATCAATTTAGCGAAGCGTTATGACGATAGCATGTCCTTTACTGAAATGAGTGCAGGTATTGTAGATGAACCTTATCAAACCAATTACCAAAATGTTTATCAAAAGGGGGCCTTGATCAATATGTGTCTCGATATATTGATTCGTGAAAAGAGTGGGGGAGAAAAGGGAATTCTTTGGGTTATGAAAAATTTAGCTAAAAAATACGGTAAAGAAAAACCCTTTAAAGATGAAGAACTTATTTCAGAAATAGTTACAATGACATATCCTGAAGTGGGTGATTTTTTCGAAACCCATGTAGTAGGTAACACACCAATAGATTACGACACTTATTTTTCTAGAGTAGGATTGATCAATGGGGAAGTAGAGTCGCCTTTGCGCGCTATCATCTTTGCAAATAGCACTCAATTATTTTTTAGTCCACAGCCCAATACTAAGGGTGAATTACAGTTTGTGGTCAATCAACTCAATCCCTCCATTGACGCTATGGGCATGCACGTAGGAGATGTACTTGTGGGTATCGAAGGGGAACGCTTTCCAGAAATCAACCAAGAAAACAGTGGGAAAATTAACGCTATTTTAACCCCTAGTATCGGATGGGAAGCTGACAAAACCGTAAGTTTTACCGTAGTACGTGAGGGTGAAGAACTTGAACTCAGCGGAAAAGTGGGATCACCAACAACAACTGCAAAAGGCCTGGTAGAGGATCCAGCGGCAACTGAAAGCGCTGTTAAATTGCGAAAAGCCTGGTTGTACAATTAAAGATTAAACAACCTTTTTTAAAGGAACCTCAAGCAGTTGTACCTGGTCTTTTAAACGTTCGATGACTAAATTCATCATCCGTTTGTTTATGGAGGACGATTGTTGCTTGTAAATGCCGTATTCAACCATTGTAAAATGCCCGATAAGCATACCCTTAACTGAATTGCGGAACTTTTGATCTTTTATTAAACTGCTTTCAATATAAACCAGTTTTTTCTCTAAACTCAATTCATAAAAAACCCCTTTGCGCTTTTCGATATAATTGTGAAATACTTCAATAAGCAAGGGGTTTTGAAGCTTTAAAATCGGGCGAAGCGTTTCGTTTTGAAAACGCTCTTCAACACCCATCGTATCAAAAGATTTGGTTTTTTTAATCTCCGGGCGAATCCGCAATAAATCATTTGGACGGTCATTCATCAGTATGGTTTTATCACAATATATTCACTTTTTATTAATAAAATACGCACTCTGGTTTCATTTATTGACAAGGTTTTTAACAGAAACCTAATTATTTTTATAGTCCTTCTAGATTAACTTATTGTCCCTGAAAACAGTGATTTTATGATATATAAATTTTTATATTTGATAATACTAAATTGAAAAAATGGAATTTTTAGATGCTGAGCCTTTTCGGATTAAGGCTGT
>JAYPMN010000051.1:0-9168 GCA_038129925.1 Flavobacteriaceae bacterium | reverse complement strand
ATGCAGACCAATGTTGAGGGTAATAGGGCGGAGATGAGGTCTTTAAAAAGCGCTTTACTTCTGTAGGGAGTTTCTATAAATAGTTGTGCCTGATTTTCACGTGTTGTTTTTTTTTCAAATTTTAAAAGTGCTTGTTTTCGTTGTTTTTGATCTACTGGTAAGTAGCCATTAAATGCAAAACTCTGTCCATTCAAGCCCGAGCTCATCATCGCTAAAATCAATGAGGAGGGTCCTACCAGCGGTTTGACCGCAACCCCCACTTTATGGGCTTTGGAAACGATAACAGCTCCTGGATCAGCTACGCCTGGTGTACCGGCATCCGACATCAGTCCCATAGACATTCCATCCAGGCAGGGGTTGAGGTAGGTAGTAATTTCTTCATAATTGGTAAACTTATTAAGAGAATAAAGGTTTAACTTATCTTGATTTTTATTAGGTGTAAGTTTTTTTATAAACCTTCGAGCAGCTTTTTCGTTTTCAACGATAAAGTGATTGAGTTCTTCTACTTTGGTCTTTACTGACATTGGTAAAACCTCCATAGGAGGATTGTCTCCAAGGGTAGTTGGTATAAGAAAAAGGGTGCCATAAGTATTTTCTGTCTCCATATCAGCCTATGGATTTTTGAATACGATTGCAAGCATGGTCCAGGAGGTCATAGCAGTATTGAAAACCTTCACTGCCTCCGTAATATGGATCTGGGACTTCTTTATCAGTCCCTAAAATCATTTCAACCTTGTCAATCTCCTGTTGGGTTTCAGCAAGTGCAATGACATTTTCGTAATTGCTCTGATCCATTACATAAATTTTAGAGAAGATATTAAAATCCTCCTTAATAAATGGTCTCGCTTTTTGGTTTTGAATTGAAATTCCATATTTATTGGCTATGGCGATACTTCTTGAGTCGGGAGGATTCCCTGTATGATAAGCAGCAGTTCCCGCTGAATCAACCCATACTTTTTTGGCGTCTACCTTACTTTCTAAAATACCTTGGGCAAGGGGTGAACGGCAAATATTACCCAAACAAACCATGAGTAAATTTACTTGTTTCATAACAAAAAAGGATTAGAGACTGAGTTTCTGGCTTAAGTCTTCCACATATTTACGGAATTGCTTGTCCGTAAAACTCAAATTATCAACAGTTTTACAAGCGTGTAATACTGTTGCGTGATCTCTTTTTCCGATTTGATTTCCGATACTGGCGAGTGAGGCTTTGGTAAATTTTTTAGCGAAGTACATTGCCAATTGTCGCGCTTGAACGATATGCCTCCTTCTTGTTTTTGATTGAAGTGTTTCAACATCCATTTGGAAGTAATCGGAAACAACTTTTTGGATGTAGTCGATGGATACTTCGCGTTTGGTATTTTTAACAAATTTCATAACCACTTCTTTGGCAAGATCTAAGGTGATTTCTGCTTTGTTGAAAGAGGATTGTGCAATTAGGGATATGATGGCTCCTTCAAGCTCACGAACGTTAGTTTTGATGTTTTTAGCTACATACTCTATGATATCTTCCTCAATTTCGACACCGTCACGATACAATTTGTTTTTTAGTATGGAAATACGCGTCTCGTAATTAGGCAATTGCAATTCGGCTGAAAGGCCCCACTTAAATCTAGAGAGCAAGCGCTGTTCAATGTCTTGCATGTCCACTGGTGCTTTATCAGAGGTTAAGATGACCTGTTTGCCGTTTTGATGAAGGTGATTGAAGATGTGGAAAAACACATCTTGCGTTCCAGTTTTACCAGATAAAAATTGAACGTCATCAACGATGAGAACATCCAAAAGCTGATAAAAATGAATAAAGTCATTACGAGTATTTTTTTTGACTGCTTCGATGTACTGCTGGGTAAATTTCTCTGCAGCTATATAAAGGACGGTTTTGTCCTGGTATCTTTCTTTGATCTCAACACCTATTGCATGTGCTAGGTGGGTTTTACCTAAGCCTACCCCTCCAAATATTAAAAGGGGGTTAAAGGAGGTGCCTCCAGGTTTTGAAGCAACTGCTAGTGCGGCGGATCTTCCCAGCCGATTGGAGTCTCCTTCTAAAAAGTTTTCAAAACTGTAGTTTGGATTCAACTGAGATTCAATCTGTAAGTTTTTGATTCCGGGTATGACGAAAGGATTTTTTAGTTCAGCATTTTGAGAATGTAATGGAGCATCAACTTGTTGTGGACTTAGACCTGAGCGGTTTGAACTCGGTATGTTTTCGGTAAATGCAGTAGTGTTTCCATAACGATTTTCCATTCGGATGGAATACACTAAACGTGCGTCTGGTCCCAATTCCTTTTGTAATGCAGTCTTGATTAATTTAATGTAGTGTTCCTCAAGCCATTCGTAGAAAAACTTACTTGGCACTTGGATGTTGAGAATATTATCTGATATGTTAAGAGGTATTATGGGTAGAAACCAAGTTTTGTAAGCCTGTGGCTGAATGTTGTCTTCGATAAAGGAGAGGCAGTTTTTCCATACCGCAGATGCATTATGACTCATTTAAAAACACTAAAATTTAAAATTAATTATGGTTAGTTTCAATTCTCAATGAACAACAAATATTGATCAAAAAAAATTCAAAAAAAAATGAAAATGCTATTGATTTATAACTTTTTTTTTTAGATATTTTGTTGCGGATAAATGTAGTCTATCTAAATAAATTCCTACAAAAATGTTAAATATATTTTAAATAACAATGAATTACATTACTCAATCGAACGCTGTACGTTACGCAGAAACCGATCAAATGCACTTTGTTCACCACAGTAATTACTTAAAATATTTTGAGATGGCACGTTTGGAGTGGCTTAGCAGTTTGGACATTTCTTATTTAGCCATGGAAAAAAACGGAATTTTGATGCCTGTAGTATCCGCGTGGCTAAATTTTAAAAAGCCCCTGTTTTTCGAGGATGAATTTCGTGTTCGTGTGCGTTTAAAAAAGCCCCCCATGGCCACCTTAGAATTTGACTATCAAATTGTAAATCAGTCTGATGAAGAAATATGTACTGGAAGTACAGTTTTAGCATTTTTATCCGCAGAAAAGAACCGCCCGATGAGATGTCCAAAATATTTATCAGAAAAGTTTAATTAAAGTAAGTTCGAATTAGGTTATTGCCAACGGACTCTTCCTTTTTGTAATCAATATTGAGGATGGGTGCTTTTACTCCTTCAATTAATTTATTAGGTGCAGTTATTACTCTTGCTTCGTCCCACAAAGTTGATTCTATAAAAGAGTTAAGTGTTTTTTGACCACCCTCTACAAAAAGTGATAGGAGTTTTCTTTGGTAACAAAACTCCATAAGCTTATTAAGTTCAAAGGGGTCCAAGCTAAAATACTCTTTCTGGGTTCTCAAAATTGAATTTTGATTTTGTTGGTTTAACACTATTGTTGGAAGCTGATCATTGAGAACAGTGGCATTTTTCGGAATTCGATTTGACGGGTCTAAAATCAAACGCAGTGGATTGTTTCCTGGCCATTCTCTGGTGTTTAGTTCAGGGTTGTCATCAACAACTGTTTGTACTCCCACTAATATTGAAGTTTCTTGACTTCGCCACTGATGAACTTTCTGTTTTGCCAATGCATTGGTGATCCAAAATGGTTGTTGTGTATTTTTTTTTAGTGGGGCGATAAAACCATCTTCAGTCTGTGCCCATTTTAATAGGATATAAGGACGTTTTTTTTGGTGATATGTGTAAAAACTTCTGTTTAAAAACTCAGCCTCTTCCTTTAGTATGTCTTCAATGACATCTACCCCAGAGTTTTTGAGTCTTTCAATGCCTTTTCCAGCTACATGAGGATTTGGGTCTCTGGACGCAATGACTACTTTTTTAATTCCGGATTTAATAATTAAATCAGCACATGGGGGCGTTTTTCCAAAATGCGAGCAGGGCTCTAGGTTGACATAAAGCGTCGTTTTTGATAATAAAGAAGTTTGTTCGATTTGATTGATGGCATTAACCTCGGCATGAGCTTCTCCTGCTTTTTGATGCCAGCCTTCCCCGATGATTTTGTTTTGATAAACAACAACGGCTCCTACCAATGGGTTTGGGTGGGTGTTTCCCAAAGCTTTTTCGGCCAAGGACAAACAACGTTGCATAAACGGTAGATGTGAGTTGCTTTTCAATTGTTAAAAAATTTTGGTCAGTACGATCAAGTGTACTATAATTGAGGCCAAATTTATAACAAATATTAGGGAATGAAGATTCGTGAGATAGAGAATGCTGATAATGTAAAATTAGCTGTTGCCGTACGTAAGGTTTTGATAGAAATGGGAGTGCCAAAAGTAGGCACTGCCTTTGCGGATGTAGAACTGGATGCCATGTTTGAGGCTTATCAAGAGGATCGTTATATCTATTATGTAGTCGATCAAGCAAGTGAAATACTTGGAGGTGCAGGAATCGCTCCCTTGAAAAATGGAGATCCTAAAGTATGTGAGTTGCAGAAAATGTATTTTCTTCCCCAAGCCAGAGGAAAAGGATTGGGAAAGGAGATGATTCACCGCTGTTTGGATTTTGCAAAAGCGAATCATTTTAAACAGTGCTACATAGAAACTATGCCCAATATGGAAGCTGCTCAAAAATTATATATTAAGACTGGTTTTACCTATATTAATCACTCTATGGGTGATACTGGCCATTCTTCTTGTCCAATTTGGATGATAAAATCTTTGTGATGAGATTAATCGAAGCACGGAACAAGTTTAGAACAAGTTTAAAGGAATTGCATACCGTCCAGGAATGCGATTATTACTTTAAAATGATCTTGAGTTCACTTCTTGATGTGGATCCAATTTCAATTGCTTTGGAGCCAAACCAACTTCTTGATTCTTCACAGCAGTCAAAGTTAAAATCAGTATTGGGGGACATGCTTACTGAAAAACCATTGCAATATATATTGGGAGAAGTATCTTTTAGAAAATTGAATTTAAAAGTCAATCCATCAGTTCTGATACCACGTCCAGAGACAGAGGAATTGGTCGGTTGGATTTTAGAGGATTACGCCAAACTAAACCAAAAAATTGATCTTATTGATATGGGGACGGGTAGTGGCTGCATTGCCTTATCTTTAAAAAAAGAGCAGCCCTTTTTTAACGTACATGCACTTGATATCGATCAGCCTATTTTGGATGTAGTTGAGCAAAATAAAGAGAAAAATAAGCTGGAAATCAACTGTATAAAAGGAGATATTAACGACTTACTTAAACTTAAGCTAAAAGTTGAAGTTATAGTATCTAATCCACCTTATATTACACCTAAAGAGAAAGAGGGAATCAACAATAATGTTTTGAATTTCGAACCGCATCAGGCCTTGTTTGTTCCTCAAGATAATCCTCTCATTTATTATCAAAAGATATTGGAATTTGCAGTGGATAACCTCAAATCTAAGGGTAATGTTTATTTTGAAATCAATCCGCTTTATGAAAGCGAAATGGAGGATTTAATTTTTAGTTTTAATTCGTATACCATCACAAAACGTTTGGATATCTTTGGAAAGATTAGAATGTTGCGATTAGAAAAAAAATAGCATGAATCCAATTGTTGAAAAAATCGAATTTTTAAGAAAAGTTTTGCATGAGCATAATCATCGATATTACATTTTAGATCAACCGACCATAAGTGATTTTGAGTTTGATCAGTTGCTTAAAGAACTGCAACAATTGGAAGCTCAATATCCTGAATACCACGATCTCAATTCACCCACACAAAGAGTAGGTGGAGGTATCACCAAATCTTTTGAGACCATACCTCATCGTTTTCCCATGTATTCCCTATCCAACACCTATTCCAAGGAAGAGTTGGAGCTTTGGGAGGAACGCATCAGAAAAGTATTGGGGGAAGAAACTGAAGTTGCTTATAGCTGTGAGCTTAAATTTGATGGAGTATCTGTAAGTTTAACTTATGAAAATGGAGAATTGATTCAAGCACTAACCCGCGGTGACGGTTCTCAAGGGGATGCGATCACCACCAATGTCAAGACTATTAATACCATTCCCCTTAAACTAAAGGGAGACTACCCTCCTTTTTTTGAAATACGAGGAGAGATTATATTGCCTTGGGAAGGTTTTCATAAAATGAACGAAGAGCGGGCTGCCAAGGGAGAACCTTTATACATGAACCCCAGAAATACCGCTTCTGGAAGCTTAAAACTGCAAGACAGCAGTTTGGTTGCCAAAAGACCTCTAAACTGTTTCTTGTATGCTTTAGCTGGTGACAACTTAGCTGTGAGCGGTCAGTTTGAGGCTCTTGAAAAGGCAAGAACATGGGGATTTAAGGTGCCTGATTCTGCTAAACTTGTACATTCGATAGATGCTGTTTTTGAGTTCATTCAACAGTGGGATGAAAAGCGAAAGTCTTTGCCTTATGAAATAGACGGCATAGTGGTCAAAGTCAATGGGCTTGATCAACAAGAAGAATTGGGCTTTACCGCCAAAGCTCCTCGATGGGCCATGGCCTATAAGTATCAAGCAGAGCAAGTGGCCACTACTTTAAAAGGGGTTCAGTATCAGGTGGGAAGAACTGGTGCAGTAACACCAGTAGCTCAGTTAGAGCCTGTGGTGATTTCGGGAACTACGGTCAAACGTGCTTCGTTGCACAACGCCGATCAAATAGAAAAACTAGATTTAAGACTTGGTGACCGGGTTTATGTAGAAAAAGGAGGTGAAATTATTCCTAAGATTACTGCAGTAGATCCTGCCAATAGGGGGTTGGAGGGAGATAAGATTTACTTTATTTCTAGGTGTCCAGAGTGCAGTAGTCTTCTGGAAAGAGAAGATGGTGAGGCGCAGCATTATTGTAAAAACGAAACCGAGTGCCCTCCCCAAAAGATTGGAAAAATTCAACATTTTATTGGGAGAAAAGCTATGGACATCGAGGGTTTGGGTGGAGAGACGGTCGCTTTACTCTACCAAGAGGGGCTATTGAATTCTATAGTAGATTTATACCGGCTTCAACCGGATCAGATTTTACCCTTGGAACGAATGGCAGACAAATCAGTATCCAATTTGATCGAAGGAATTGAAAAATCAAAGAATAAGGCTTTTACTAAAGTCCTTTTTGGTTTAGGAATTCGTTTTGTAGGAGAAACAGTAGCTAAAAAATTGAGTAAGCAGTTTAAATCCATGAGTAATCTTCGGCAAGCTAGTTTGGAGGAATTAATTGCCACTGATGATATTGGAGAGCGCATTGCTAAAAGTATAGTAGTATTTTTTTCCAACCCGAAAAATCAATTGTTAGTAAGTCAATTAGAGGCCTTTGGTCTCCAATTAGAGGAGGTTGAAGAAGAAGGTTCATCGCATGCTGCTTTTGAAGGCAAACGCTTTGTGGTCAGTGGTGTGTTTGACAACTATTCCCGCGAGGAGTTAAAGAAAGAGATTGAAAGTTTAGGTGGGATTATTGCCAGTTCGGTTTCATCCAAGACAGATTATTTATTAGCTGGAAAAGGAATGGGGCCCTCAAAAAAAGGGAAGGCTGAAGGTCTTGGAATACCTATTCTCAGCGAAATAGAATACGATTCATTAAAGCTTTAGGAATTGAAAATGTTATATTTATAACAATATCTTAAATTTTGTCCATAATGTTTATTTATTTCAGTGTGCATACAGATTTCTTTAATATTGATGTGTAATGGCGTCTATGCTATCAAGTTTTGCGATGCAGTTGCGTCTTAAAAAACAATTAAAGCGCATCTCAACCCAGCCTAAGGGTTATCAAAATAATTTTCAATCCCTTTTGATAATCTGTACAGAAAAGCACTTAAACAACGAAGAGCTGTTTCTGAAATTTGCAGAGCAATTTGGTATTTCGCCAGTTAGAATAACAGTAATTGTTTTGAGTAATAAAGAGATTTTGGAAACTGTAGAGACATCAATTCAAACGCACATTTTCTCAAAAAAATCAGTTGGTTTTTTTGGTAAGCTTCCTGATTCACTAAGGCAGTTGTTTGAAAAGAAGTTTGACTTGCAAATCAATTTTTTTAACTCTTCAATTGTCTTTACAGACTTGGTAAGTGCTTCTTTTAATTCATCTCTTCGAGTAGGTTTTTCAAAGAGTAATCACCAATTGAATGATCTGATTTTGGATATAGACCTGAATGAGCAGGACCTTTTTCTAAAGGAGACCAATACCTATCTCAAAGCAATTTTAAATTAACTAAAACATGGACTTAAAAGGCTTAGGAGTTGCGTTGGTAACCCCATTTACATCGGAAGGGCAAATAGATTACAGTGCCATACCCACTATAGTTGAAAATATCACTACAGGTAGGGCAGATTATCTTGTCATTATGGGTACAACAGCTGAGGCTGCTTGTTTAAGCCCAGATGAAAGAGATCAGGTTATTAATACCATAATCGAGTCGAATTACGGCAAACTTCCCTTAGTGATTGGTATCGGTGGAAACAATACAGCCAGTGTAGTTAAAGAGATCAACAATACTGACCTTTCACCCTTTAAAGCGATTATGTCGGTTTGCCCTTACTACAATAAACCCACTCAAGAAGGAATATATCAGCATTTTAAAAAGATTGCAAAAGCAAGTCCACTGCCTATCATTGTTTATAATGTGCCTTCGAGAACAGGAGTTTCTATAGAAGTTGACACTTTTGTTCGTTTGGCAAACGATTTTGAAAACATTATTGCAATTAAAGAAGCCAGTGGTGACATGAGTCATGCAGAAAACTTAATCAAAAAATGTCCTGCTCATGTGCAAGTCATTTCTGGCGAAGATGCATTGAATTTACCCATGTTAGTTGCAGGCGCTGTTGGAACTATTTCAGTGCTAGGTAACGCATTACCTTTACCCATAGTTAGAATGTTTCATTATGTAGCGGAAGGTAATCTTAAAAAGGCCTATGAATTACATTATGAGTTGCTGGATATCATATCTCTCTTGTTTGAAGAGGGAAATCCGGCGGGTATAAAAGCGTTGTTAGAGACGCTTTCCTTGTGTAATAAGACTGTTCGTTTGCCTCTAGTGAGTGCCAGTAACCCACTTTGTGTTAAAATTGAAAAGGCACTGGAGAGTGTCGTTTAGCCTCTTTTGGGTTTACCGACTTCATTCAATATCAGCTCTGCAATAAAAATTTCCATTGTCATTCATATTTAGTACTTTCGCAGCATGAAATTAAGAATGCTATGTATATTATCAATTGCTCTAACAGCTCTGGTTAGCACCTCGTG
>JAYPMN010000050.1:0-9177 GCA_038129925.1 Flavobacteriaceae bacterium | reverse complement strand
GTTCCAGTTTTTTTAGTTCAATTTCTTTTTTCCAGTTTTCAATATTTTTGTCTAAAAGGGTTCTCGCCTTATTGTATTCATCAACACTTTCAAGGATGTAATCCATATCGATATATCCAACACGTGTCCCTCGCTGGCTATAGCTTTTTAAAATAAACGCCACAAAAAGTACAATAAAAAGACTCGTTTTCAGTTTGCATTTCATCACTTTTATAACGATTGAAAGTACCAGATAGTATAGAACAGTATAATTATATATCCATAATTTATGTTAAAAGCGTTGCCCTATAATAAAGTGGGTCTCCCAACCATTAGGGGAGGTAGAGTTTGGATTTGTATTGTCAAAACCATACGCAAAATCAATCCCAAGCAAACCGAAGGCAGGCATAAAAATTCTAACACCTAATCCTGCTGAGCGTTTAGAGTTAAAAGGATCGAACTCTCTAAAACTATTATACCCATTCCCTGCCTCTAAAAATGTAAGTGTGTAAATTGATGCGCTGGGTTTTAGAGTGATAGGATAACGCAACTCTAAAGAAAATTTATTGTATATCACTGATCCATCATTACCTGATAAGGATTGATTTGGGTATCCTCTTAATGCAATGGTTTCACGACCATCTAGTGCATAACTTACCATGCCGTCTCCTCCTAAAAAGAAACGTTCAAATGGGATATTACCACGATCTTTGTTGTAAGCCCCTATAAAACCAAAATCAGCTTGGGTTTTAAGGATTAAATCATCGAATACTCTGGTGTACCACGTACCGTTAAATTTGACTTTATAAAATTCCAACCAGCGAAAACGCTCTTGATCTATTTTATCGACAAGCGGATTACCATTTTCATCTTGAAACTCAGGTTGATTTTCCAAGTCTGAAAAGTCTCTTCCTGAGAGGAGTGAATAGGGTGGGGTGAATTTAGCACTTACCGTAAAGTTAGATCCTCCAGTAGGGAATATTGGATTCACTCTTGTATTGTTTCGAATCAGACTTATAGTATAAGCTAAGTTTTTAGCCTCTCCATCTCCGAAGGTAAAAAGACCTGTATAATAGTTGTTTAGATTGTAATATTGATAAGAGAGTGCCTGTGATAATTGGAAAAAATCATCGGGTACTTGAAGTCTTTTAGCTAAGCCTACTGTTAGTCCACTAATTTGGAATGATTGGCTTCTGTCCGCAAGTCCGGTAAAAAAGTCATAACGGTATTGGATGGTGTGTTGTATTGAAGTTGAGAATTGAACAGGTTGTTCGCCTCCTAGCCAGGGCTCAGAAAAATTAAAACTGTAAGTATTATAAAACTGACTCGCCTGCAGCCTTAGAGCGAGAGTTTGACCGTCTCCCATTGGCAAGGGTTTGTATGATTTCCCATCAAAAATATTCCGCATGGAGAAATTGTTAAATGAAAGGCCTAAAGTTCCAATAAAACCTCCTTGTCCGTAACCTCCCTGGAGTTCGATTTGACTTGCCCCAGACTCAACCAAATCAAATTTAACGTCAATAGTACCATCATTAGGATTTACATTTTCTAATTCAGGACTGATTTGTTCTGCATCAAAAAATCCTAATTGACCCAATTCTCGAACAGTTCTGACCAGTCTATCTTTGCTGTAAAGTTCACCGGGTTTAGTTCTCAACTCTCTGTAAATAACGTGATCGTTAGTTTTGGTATTCCCTTCTACGAAGATTTTGTTAAAATTGGCTTGTTTTCCTTCAGTAATCCTAATTTCAAAATTGATGGTATCATTTACGGCACTTACTTCTACAGCATTAATATTGGAAAATAAATAACCGCTGTTTTGATATAAATTAGTAATGTCATTGCCATCAGGTTTGGAGGTATCAGCAATTCTCTTTTTAAGAAGAACCCCATTGTAAGCATCTCCTTTTTTTAATCCTAGAATTTGTTGGATGGTGTTGTCACCATAGACTGTATTTCCTATAAAATTGATGTCTCCGAAATAGTATTTTTTCCCTTCTTCTATTTGGAGGTTAAGGGAAATAGAATTTGGATCATTTTCATCTCTGATCAAACTGTCAGAAATGATTCGAGCATCTCTATATCCTTCTTCTTTGTAAAAATTTACTAGACCAACAAGATCTTCTTGGAAGTCATTTTCAATAAATTTTGACTTTTTCCAAAACCTTATGGATGTCTTGTGTTTAGTTTTTTTGAGCTTTGAGCGTAATTTAGAGGACTTAAAAATTTCATTCCCCTCGAAGTTTATTTTATCAATTTTGACCCTAGGACCCCGATCTACGTTAACCACCATTTTATAGGTATTTTTACCTACCGTGTCTAAAATCGTATTAAGGCTTACTTTTGTGTTTAGGAATCCATCGTTTTTGTACTTGTTTTCAATGTAGTTTTTGGTATTGGTTAAAAAACTTTCAGATAGTTTTTTTCCTGCAGTAAGTTCAGTGTCTTTAATGATAGTCTCTATCTTCCCTTTTTTAAGACCATTTACTTTCACCTCGGTTAGGGTTGGAAGTTCTTCAATTTCAATTTCAAGATCAATATTCTCTCCATCCACTTTAGTCACATAGAAATTGATATCGCTAAATAGATCAAGCCCCCACAATTTATTGATAATTTCACTTACCTGCTCTCCAGGAACACTTATTTTTTGTCCTTTTCTAAGTCCACTATAAGAAATTACTGTTTGGGCGTTAAAACTCTTCAGTCCAGTCACCTTTATGGAGTCGATGACATAAGTTCTTCCCTTGACAAAACCCTGATTTTGAGCGTAGTTGAAGTACCCTAGTAAAAGAAACAATCCTATAAGAAAATAACTGTAGTACGACTTATGATGTGAGTTGTTCGCTCGTTTTTCCAAATCTTCTTTCTCGTTTAGTGTAATCCACCAGTGCTTTTTGTAAATCCTCTTTTTTGAAATCGGGCCAAAGCGTCTTCGTGAAATACAATTCTGCATAGGCAATATGCCAAAGCAAAAAATTACTTATTCGTTCCTCACCGCTGGTTCTTATTAGTAAATCAACAGCAGGTAAATTTTGCGTGTAAAGATGCTCAATTATGGTGGATTGGTCAACTTTTTCGGGGGAAATTATGCTATTTTTAACTTTAAACGCGATGGCTTTTACGGCGGTTGTAAGTTCTTCTTTTGCTCCATAGTTTAGTGCCAAAGTAAGGACCATCCCAGTGTTATTTTTAGTTTTTCCAATCACATAACTCAATTCCTCTTTGACAGGATTAGGAAGTCCGTCCGTATTTCCTATAGACTGAAGGCGAATATTGTTTTTGATCAGTCTTTTAAATTCATTTTTCAATGAATTCACCAACAATTTCATCAATAAACTTACCTCCTCCATGGGCCGACTCCAATTATCACTAGAAAAAGCATATAAAGTAAGAAACTCAATTTCCATTTTGACAGCTTCTTCGACTACTTCTCTTACAGATTTTGCGCCTTGTTGATGACCAGACACGCGGTTTTTACCCTGCAGTATAGCCCAACGGCCATTACCGTCCATTATAATTGCGACATGTTTGGGTAGTTTGTTCATTTATTCTTTACAATAACACGGCAGATCGCCAAAGGTAAATGAAATTGTGAAACCCATAAAAATATACCAGTCATTATTCGCAATATTACCAAATTTATAATCCAATTGATTAGCAAATTGGTTTTCAGGATTACTTCCGTCTAGGTTGTCAGTTAAAGCATATCGAGCTCCGACCTCAAACCCCAATATAAATAATGGATTAGGGTTAAATTTTACACCCATAATAAAGGGGATTGCTATTTTCTCATCTTTTCCGTAATTTATAAAGGTGGGTGGATTGAATTGACCGTTAGGTAAAATGTAATATTGATCGTAACGAAAATAACTAAGTCCGTAAAAAAGATAAGGTGTAAAGCTAAATTCATCGTCGTGTAGATTAAATTCTTTGAAATTAAATTCTATACCAACAGTTACCTCTTGTATATTATTATCAATTATATATGACCTTCTGGATCGGTTCAAGTCATTGTTGTTATATTCAGTCTCTGTTAATTTTGTAAAAGTAAAACCTCCTCGAAGAGAATATCGATCTGTCACATTCCATCTGTATACTACACCTAAAGCAGGTGAGTTTGGATCTATATACTGATCAGTTCCAATATCTCCAACGTAATTACTGCTTCCCAAAAAAAGCCCAAGCTCATGGAATTGGCTGTAAGCACTTGTGGTAAACACACAGATAAAAAAAAGAATTGATTTTGTAAACATGAAGTTGTTAATCTACAAATCGTAATCGGTTTAACGACAGTCTAAATTATAACCCTTAAACCTTGTATTTATTGTGTGTTTCGCCTGTCTTGACCCCAAAAAAGTTTTTCTCTTAACGTACTAAAGAAGTCAGATCCATTAAGTTGAACAGTACGTACTGCAAAAGGGGCTTTTTTTATGTAAATATCATTTCCATTTTCTAGGGTTACTATTCTAGAATCAAGTGATAGCAGATGATACTTACTTCTTCCTTCTACAGAGATTTTAATTTCAGTATTATCAGGGACTATTAACGGACGCATATTGATATTATGAGGGGCAATCGGATTTAGAATCCAACACTGAGCGGTTGGGCTAACTATGGGGCCACCACTGCTTAGAGAATAACCTGTAGATCCCGTTGGGGTTGAAATGATAAGCCCGTCAGACCAATAGGTTGTTAGAGGTTTACCATTTAACTCTGTACGAATAGACAACATTGATGTGGTGTTTTTTCTATTCACACTAACTTCGTTTAATGCAATTCCGCTTTCTTCTAAAATGGATATTGAATCTTTTGTCCGTACTTGGAGTAGCGAACGTGAAATAAAAGTAAATTTTTTATCAAAGAATAAATCCAAACCTTCAGTAAGCGCATCACGGTGAAGTGAGGTGAGGAAGCCCAATCGACCGGTATTGATTCCTAGTATAGGTGTTTTAGAATCTTGAACAAGAGTAACAGCTCGTAATATGGTTCCATCTCCACCAATTGAAAAGAGAAAATCTACATTTGCTCCAAGTTTATTTTCTTCATCAAAATAGGAGTAATTGGAAGCTTCAGTTCCAAGGTGTTTTCTAAATCGCTGAACTAAAGTAAATTGATGACCATGACTTTTTAAATAGGTCACAGTGGCTTTTGCATATTGGAGTGTTTCTTCAGAAAAAAAAGCACTATAAAGAGCGATATTCATAACCGTAAACTTAATTCAAAGGTACGAAACTCCAATAAATGGAATTGTTTGCAACTAGAAAATAGCAAAAGCTATAAAAAGGCCGTATTTTATTTTAAATTAAGCAAGAAGCGAATACTTTTACAAAAAAAAGATGACAGCCCTTAGCGTTAATATCAATAAAGTTGCTACCCTTAGAAATGCTAGAGGAGGTAACGTTCCCGATTTACTTCAGGTAGCCACAGATTTACAGAGATTTGGAGCACAAGGGATTACAATTCATCCAAGGCCAGACCAGAGGCATATTCGTTATGAAGATGCTAGAAAGCTTCCGGAGGTCGTGACAACGGAATTCAATATTGAAGGAAACCCAATGCCTGATTTTATTGAGTTGGTACTTTCAATAAAACCGACACAGGTTACCTTAGTACCTGATAGTGTAGATGCCCTAACCTCCAATGCGGGGTGGGATACGATAAAAAATAAAGATTATTTAACGCGCATCATAGAGCAGTTTAAAGGTGCAGGGATTCGAACCTCAATATTTGTAGATCCTAACGTCCAAATGATTGAAGGGGCTAAAGAGATAGGAACAGATCGAATAGAGCTCTATACCGAATCTTATGCTTATGGCTATCCTAAAAACCCTGAACAGGCCATTGCACCTTTTGTTAAAGCAGCAGAAAAAGCAGTGGAGTTAGATCTAGGAATCAATGCGGGTCATGATTTAAACCTTGATAATATAAACTACTTTTCTAAGCATACACCAAGTTTGTTGGAAGTTTCTATTGGGCATGCTTTAATATGTGAAAGTTTGTATTTAGGGTTCGAAAATGTCATACCATTGTATTTAGAACGGATCAAATTTTGAATTTACTTCACAGCAACATTATAGGCGACTCTGGTCATGATCTGTTAATATTACACGGTTTTTTGGGGATGAGCGACAATTGGAAGACACATGCTAAAAACTGGTCCTCTTCGGGTTTTAAAGTTCATCTCATTGATCAGCGAAATCATGGGAGAAGTTTTTGGAGCACAGCTTTTTCCTACGACCTAATGGCTGATGATATTGCTCACTACTGTGAGGTTCATCAATTACAAGATATTCTTATTTTGGGCCACTCAATGGGTGGAAAAACAGCAATGCATTTCGCTTGTAAGTATCCCCATTTTTTAAAAGCCTTAGTGATTGTAGATATTGCTCCTAAACAGTACGCCCCTCATCATCAAAAAATACTACAAGGCCTTTCTAACTTGGATTTTAACAAGATAAAAAGCAGAACAGAAGCTGATACCTTTTTATCCTCTTATGTTACTGAACCTGGACTTAGGATGTTTTTATTGAAAAACCTCTATTGGGTTGAGCCTGGGAAACTAGGCTTAAGAATCAATATTGAGGTGTTAAAAGATGCGAGTGATGCGATTGGAAAAAATTTAAGTGCTGATGCCCAATCTTTACTTCCTTGCCTTTTTGTTAAAGGGGAATTATCAGATTATATTTTAGAATCGGACACACCTTTGATCCAACATTATTTTTATAATGCAGAACAAGTCACTATAGCTCAAGCCGGACATTGGTTACATGCTGAAAAGCCAAAACTTTTCTTTGATACTGTAAAAGATTGGTTGATTGTTCAAATTTAATTTTTAACATTTTTCTTTAATTCGTGATATTTAATTGAACTTGTGGCATTCAAAAATTCTTGTCTTATTTTAGCGCCTCCAATACAAATTCATGAAAGCTACAATAAGGCAAGCTAAGGTTGAAGACAGTTCAGCCATTTTAAGTTTGATTAATGAGTTGGCTGTATTTGAAAAAGAGCCTGAAAGTGTAAACTTAAATGTTTCTGATATTGAACAATTTGGCTTTGGTGAAAATCCTTTATTTCAATGTTTAGTTGCTGAGGTTGAAAATAAGGTAATCGGTATGGCATTATATTACCAACGCTTTTCCACCTGGAAAGGACCCACTTATCACCTAGAAGATTTGATTGTGACTGAAGCCTCCAAGGGGAAGGGCTTTGGCACACAGTTATATAAAGCCTTTATCGAGAAAGCATATATGAGTGGTGTAGAACGCATTGAGTGGAATGTGTTGGATTGGAATACCCCAGCAATTGGATTTTATGAAAAAAGCGGTGCAACAGTATTGCACGATTGGTCCACAGTCCAAATGCATAAAGCCGAGATGGAAACATTCCTAAAAATCCAAAAAAAATGAAAGTATTTAAATTCGGTGGCGCATCGGTTAAAGATGCTTCAGGGGTAAAGAATTTAGTTCGTGTATTAAATTCAGTTGGGCATAAAAATACCTTGGTTGTTGTTTCTGCTATGGGTAAGACAACAAATGCATTGGAAAAAGTTATCGAAGCTTATTTTGAAGACAAATCAAGATTAAGCCATGAACTTTTAACACTTAAAGAATTCCATCTAAAAATAGTAGAAGACCTTTTTGAGAAGCAAGGCATCAAAATAGCTGAAGAAGTTCATGGCTATTTTGAAGAATTACAGGCTTTTTTGAAAAGCAACAAGGCCCCAAATCACAGTTTTGTTTACGATCAAGTAGTCTCTTATGGTGAACTACTATCAACTACAATAATTCATCGTTATTTTGAACTTCAAGGATGGAAAAGTTTTTGGTTAGACGCTCGTGAATGCATAAAAACAGATGATTATTATCGAGCAGCAAACTTAAATTGGGAGGAAACTCAAGCCTTAATTAAATCCAAAACCAAAGGTCGTGAATTAATAATTGCTCAAGGTTTTATTGGCAGTAATGCCAATAATTTTACTACTACCCTAGGTCGAGAAGGTTCGGATTATAGTGCAGCTATTTTTGCCTATGCACTAAATGCAAAATCTGTGACCATTTGGAAAGATGTGCCTGGAGTTTTGAACGGCGATCCTAGAGTGTTTAACAATACCGAATTGCTTCATCAGATTTCATATAGAGAAGCCATCGAATTGGCTTTTTATGGAGCTTCTATAATTCATCCAAAAACTCTTCAACCCCTTCAAAGAAAAGAAATTCCACTTTATGTAAAGTCTTTTGAACATCCTGAAGGAATTGGTACGGCAGTTTCCAAAGGAAAAACACTTGACCCTTTAATTCCCTGTTATATCGTAAAAAAGAATCAAGTTTTGATTCGCCTGTCATCTATTGATTTCTCCTTTATAGTTGAAGAAAACATCAGTTATATTTTTGGACTCTTACACGAATATCAAATGCCTGTTGAAATGATACAAAATTCAGCGATCAGCTTTTCAGTTTGTGTAAACAACAAATACAAACGTTTGGAAGAATTGGTCTTGGTACTGAGATCAAGATTTAATGTAGAGGTAAAAGAGCAGGTTGATTTATTCACCGTTAGGCATTTTAACGAAGAGGCGCTGCAATCAATTCGAAATAACGGAAAACAAATCTTACTCGAGCAACGAACTGAAGAAACAGCTCAGTTTGTATTGTCCTAGAGATTAAGGACTGTAATCTTGTCGACAATCGTTTGAGCGAGTTTAATATGACTTTCAAAAGTCCACCCAGCAACATGTGGGCTTATCAATACATTTTCTGAATTTAACAGATATTCCAATGTTTTAGGTCGGTTTTTATCTCCAAAGATTGAGTCGAATGAACTTGATTCGTATTCCAATACATCCAAACCTGCACCTAAAATCTTTTTCGAGCGGAGCCCTTCAACTAAGTCAGCAGTACATACAGCCTTTCCTCTAGCGCTATTTAGAAACCAAAATGGATTTTTTATTCTATCGATAAAATTTTTATCAATCATTCCATTGGTCTCTGTGGTTTGTGGAATATGAAGGCTGATTACCTTTGCGCGATCCTGAAGTTCTTCCAAAGAGACTTGTTTTGCGTTTTGATCTCCAACCCCTGCCTTGATGTCGTAACAAATCACTTCAACTTCAAACCCTTGTAGTTTTTTGGCAAAACTTTTCCCTGTATTGCCATAACCTATTATACCAATGGTTTTTCCTTCCAATTCAAACCCGCGGTG
>JAYPMN010000049.1:0-9187 GCA_038129925.1 Flavobacteriaceae bacterium | reverse complement strand
TACAATCGTTTTGGTTTTGACTTTAAACTAGTTGACACTGCTGGAATTAGACGCAAGTCTAAAGTAAAAGAGGATATCGAATTTTATTCCGTTATGCGTTCTGTTCGTGCTATTGAAAATTCTGATGTTTGTCTATTAGTTGTTGACGGTACACGAGGATTTGACGGTCAGGTTCAAAATATTTTTTGGCTAGCTCACCGAAATAACAAGGGGATTGTTATACTTGTTAACAAATGGGATTTGGTTGAAAAAGACACCAATGCAGCCAAGCAATTTGAAGCGGCAATTCAAAAGGAAATTGCCCCCTTTACCGATGTCCCAATACTTTTTATTTCCTCATTGACCAAGCAGCGGATTTTTAAAGCTGTAGAAACGGCAGTAGAGGTTTATAAAAACCGCTCCTACCGAATTCCTACCAAAGAATTTAACAACCAAATGCTTCCCATTATTGAAAAATTTCCACCGCCAGCATATAAAGGAAAATTTGTAAAAATTAAATTTTGTACTCAGCTGCCAACTCCATATCCTCAGTTTACTTTTTTCTGTAATCTTCCTCAATATGTCAAGGATCCTTATAAAAGATTTTTAGAAAACAAATTGAGATCGATTTACGATTTTAAGGGAATTCCTTTACAGATATTTTTTAGAAAAAAATAGTTTACATTTTTTCTTTTAGCTGAATTAATGAAGCTTTTACCCCTTCCAATTTAGTAAGCAGCTCTTCTTTAGAGCCTGGCTTAGATCTCAATTGTAATTGTTTTTTGGCTCCTTCTAGGGTCATGCCCTTTTCTTTAACCAAGTGGTAAATAAACTGAAGTGTTAAAATATTTTCAGGGGTATATTTTCGTGTACCGCTGGTCTTTTTTTTTGGCTGAATCTCTTTAAATTCTTTTTCCCAATAGCGAAGTAAAGAGGGCTGAACATTAAATGCTTTTGCAACCTCACCAATTGAATAATATCTTTTATCAGGAAGGTTTATATGCATCTTAATCCATGGATTGATTCTCTAGTCTGGACTGAGTAAGGAGTGCGTCAAATTCTTTTTGAGAGAGGTTACCGTAGTAGAAATTTAACGGATTAATTTTCTTTTTATCCTTAAAAATTTCATAGTGGAGGTGAGGACCAACAGATCTACCTGTATTTCCAACGTAGCCAATAATATCTCCACGTTTTACTCTTTGTCCTCTTCTAACATTGTATTTACTCAAATGCGCGTATAGACTGACGTACCCAAAGCCATGATCTATTCGTATATGTTTTCCGTATCCTGATGAACGGTTGTCAGCACGTTTTACTACACCATTTCCCGTTGCGTAAATAGGAGTTCCTCTACGTGCAGTAAAGTCCATACCGTAGTGAAAACGTCTTTTTTTAGTAAAGGGGTCAGTGCGATAACCATAACCTGAAGCCATTCGCATCAAATCCTGATTTTTTATCGGCTGTATGGAAGGAATTGCTTCGATAAGTTCAGCCTTATTTGCGGCTAGGCGTTCGATTTCATCTAAAGATCGAGATTGGACTACTGTTTGTTTAGATAAAACGTCAAGTCTTTTGGTTGTGTTGATAATTAAATCAGAATTATCATAACCCTCGAGGTTTTTGTAGCGATTAACACCACCAAAACCAGCTCTTCGCTGTTCCTCGGGAATTGGGCTAGCTTCAAAATAAACCCTGTAAATGTTATTGTCTCTTTCCTCTATATTTTCAACTACTGCCTCAATTTGATTTAACTTTTTACTTAAAATTTCAAATTGAAGCTCGTAATTCTCAAGGGCTCTTTTTTGACTAATTTCTGCGGGTGTATTGATCCAGTCTGAGTTTAGTAAGATAAGCAAAGAACTTAAGCCAAAGACAAAAGATGCAAGAATGAAAAGCACAACATTCGAGATTAGCTTTTTGTTGGTAAATTCTATAGGTCTATAAGAAAGCGTATCAGGATCGTAATAGTATTTAACTTTACTCATAAAGTTTTATAAATTTTCTTTTCTTTTGTACTATCAATTGTATACTCATTCAAATCTATCAATATTGGAAGAGATAAACCAGTTACAAACCGTTGCAAAGATAAGCAACTTTAATTTTATAGGAGTAAAGGCATGAAATCCAACGAAGTAAGGCAGCAATTTTTAGATTTTTTTGCTTCAAAATCACACAGTATCGTTCCTTCCGCGCCCATGGTCATTAAAGACGACCCCACTTTAATGTTTATCAACGCGGGAATGAACCCTTTTAAGGAGTATTTTTTGGACAATGCAAAGCCGAACTCAAATAGAATAGCCGATACCCAAAAGTGCTTACGTGTTTCTGGGAAACACAACGATCTTGAGGAGGTAGGGATAGATACTTATCACCATACTTTTTTCGAAATGCTCGGAAATTGGAGTTTTGGAGATTATTTTAAAAAAGAAGCTATAGAATGGGCATGGGAATTGCTAACCGAAGTTTATAAAATTGACCCTTCAAAATTGTATGTAACTATTTTTGAAGGTGCACCAGAAGAAGATATCGCTAAGGATACCGAAGCGTACGACTTTTGGAAAGCCATTTTACCTGAAGATCGGATTTTGCTGGGCAATAAGAAAGACAACTTCTGGGAAATGGGTGATCAAGGTCCTTGCGGTCCCTGTTCTGAAATCCATGTAGACATACGCACAGAAGAAGAAAAAAGTAAAACACCCGGAGCAGAATTGGTCAATAAAGACCATCCTCATGTAGTTGAGGTCTGGAATTTAGTCTTTATAGAATATAACCGTAAAGCCGATGGAAACCTCGAAAAATTACCCCATAAACATATTGACACCGGTATGGGTTTTGAACGCCTTTGTATGGTGCTTCAGGACAAAAACTCGAATTACGATACTGATCTGTTTACACCATTAATTCGCGAGATAGAGACCTTGACCAACTCTATTTACGGTAAAACTGAAAATGCAGATCGGGCAATTCGAGTAATAGCGGATCACTTAAGAACTGTTTATTTTGCAATTGCTGACGGTCAACTACCCAGTAATAATGGAGCAGGATATGTAATTCGTAGAATCCTTAGAAGAGCAATTCGTTACGGCTTTACTTTTTTAAATCAGAAAGAACCGTTTATTCATCAACTTGTAGAAACTTTAAGTAAGCAAATGGGGAGTGCTTTTCCTGAGCTTGTGAAAGAACAGCAATTGGCATTTAATGTGATTAGAGAGGAGGAGAGTTCGTTTTTGAAAACTTTAGATCAGGGCTTATTTCTTTTAGAGAGCATTCTTAAAAACGCAAAAAACAAAACGATTCCCGGAGCAAAAGCCTTTGAATTGTACGACACTTTTGGTTTTCCATTCGATTTGACTGCACTAATTGCTAGTGAAAGAGGGTTTGAAGTAGATGAAAAAGGATTTGATTCGGCTATGGAAACCCAGAAATCACGGTCCAGAGCTGCTGCAGCATCCAAAGCAGGAGATTGGGTTGTCCTTAGAGAAGACAATGCAGAGGAGTTTGTTGGATACGATCATTTAACTACCCAAGTCAAGATTACTCGATATCGAAAAATGAGCTCTGCTAAAGAAGGCGATTTCTATCAATTGGTTTTTAATTTAACGCCATTTTACCCTGAAGGAGGAGGTCAAGTGGGTGATAAAGGTTACTTGCAATCGACTAATGGTGATGTTTTTTATATTCTCAATACCCGTAAAGAAAATAATCTTATACTTCACCAAACAAAAACAATACCCGATCATTTAGATGCTAGCTTTAGTGCTGTAGTAGATGAAAAACAACGTAAGAGAACCTCTTGTAATCACACAGCCACTCACCTTATGCATCAGGCTTTGCGATCCGTTTTAGGAACCCATGTAGAGCAAAAGGGATCCATGGTGCACTCTGGGATGTTTCGTTTTGACTTTTCTCATTTTTCAAAACTGAGTGCTGAGGAACTGAAGGCGGTTGAACAATTTGTCAATGCCAGGATTCAAGAGCATATAGGTCTGGAGGAAGATCGTGATACTCCCTATAATAAAGCTATAGAAAAAGGGGCAATGGCTCTTTTTGGAGAAAAGTACGGAGATACTGTTCGAACTATACAATTCGGTCAGTCTATCGAATTATGCGGTGGGACACATGTACAAAACACCTCGGAAATATGGCACTTTAAAATCATTTCAGAGGGAGCTGTCGCAGCAGGGATTCGACGTATAGAAGCTATAACTGGCGATGCTGTAAAAACTTACTTCGAAAAACAGAGTGAACTGTTAGATGAGGTCAACAAACGCCTAAAGCAAAGTCAAAACCCTTTAAAAGCAATTGAATCGCTTCAGTCAGAAAATACGGAACTAAAGAAAGAAATTTCAATACTGTCCAAATTAAAGGGGAAGCTACTTCGGGATGAACTCAAATCAAAAATTGAAGACGTTGATGGGGTTTCTTTCATTGCTACAGAGGTTGATCTTGATGCCCAAGGGATGAAAGATTTATCATTCGAATTGGGAGGATCACTTGAACGAGCAATAGTTGTTTTAGGTTCTAAAAAATCAGGGAAAGCCTTATTGAGTTGCTATATTTCTAAAGTATTGGTCAGTGATCAGCAAATAGATGCTGGTGTCATAGTTCGAAATCTTGGAAAACATATACAGGGAGGCGGAGGAGGTCAACCCTTTTTCGCAACAGCTGGAGGTAAAAATCCAGAAGGTATTACCGCAGCTATATCTGCTGCACGTGAAGCTTGTTTTTCCTAGAGACTCTCAGGTGAAATAGGAGGATAATTTCCAATAATTTCTTGAATAAATAGAGCGATTCTATCGTCTCTGTTTTTCATATTTTCTTGTATTCCACCACGGCCTTTTCCCTGCCAGACAAGTTGTTTAGTTACGCCGTCAATCACGTTGATGTACAAAGTCCCTTCCGTTCGAGTACTTATCGTGTTATTTGTAGGCCCCCAAAGCCATGGATTGAAACCCCAGCCCCAACCCCAACCCCAGTTGCTGAAGTTGTTGACATAAATCTTTTCTTTTGCATGAGTGGTAAATCCAATTAAAATATCAGGTGTTTCAGACTTAGACAATCCTTTGGTGCTAAGCTCAAGATCAATGGCCTTTAATATGCGACGTTTGTCTAAATCTGAGATATCAACTTTGTCAATCTGAGGTTTAAAAAAAGCGTATGTCTTGTATTGAGAAAAGTCAACGCTACTGTCAAAATCAGAGTACACTCGAACAGAAGAACACGAAATAAACAGTAAAATCGCAAAAAAGAAAACTACAAACCTCATATCAAATTAATTTACTTTTAATTTAAGGACTCAAAAAGTATGCCGAAAAATTTAGGTCTTTTTAGTATCGTATCCAAAAGGACAATGTCGACAATTACTTTGACAACAAAAACCCCTCTTCAAATGGTATTGTTCCGTAAAAACTTTATACCCTTCCTCGGAAAGATAGAAATCACCTTCTTCTAAAGGAGGTAGGCTCTTTGTCATTTTAATGTATTTTTGAACATGACTTTTTTTAATACTGTTAAAAATAGTACAAATCAATCTCTTGACATTCTTGAAAGCCATAGGATTACCCTAAAACGTGAAGATTTAATTCATCCTGTGGTTTCAGGGAATAAATTTAGAAAGTTAAAATACAATTTTGAAGATTATCTGCTGAACGATAATCCGACTGTTTTGAGCTTTGGAGGAGCTTTTTCAAATCATTTAGCAGCTACAGCTTATGCAGGAAAAATTTGTAATGTTCCTACCCTAGGTATTGTGAGAGGAGAAGACTGGGAGAATAAAGTTGAACAAAGTAGTACACTGAATTTTTGTCGAAATCAAGGAATGGAGTTAAAGTTTGTTTCTAGAGCAGTTTACAGAGAAAAAGAAAAAGGGAATTTGGTTAAAGAACTTCGGTCAAAAACCAGAAATTTATTCATACTGCCTGAAGGAGGTACAAATGAGTTGGCAGTAAAAGGATGTAAAGAAATTTTAACAGAAGCAGATCAAGAGTTTGATACAATTTGCTGCTGTGTTGGAACAGGAGGAACTATAGCTGGTTTAATTAATAGTGCTTCAAGCCAACAATTTGTTCTGGGATTTAATGCTTTAAACAATCCTGAAGTAAGTAAAACGATTTTAAATTTTACCCAAAAAGAAAATTGGAGGCTAGAATCAAACTATACATTCGGGGGTTATGCCAAAGTTTCAGCAGAGTTAATTGTCTTTATGAATAATTTTTATCAACAATATCAGATTCCATTGGATCCAATCTATACCGGAAAAATGCTTTTTGGTATTTTTGATCTTATTAAAAGAAAGAAATGGTTATGGGGGAAGAATATTTTAATGATTCACAGTGGAGGACTTCAAGGAATCAGACCGATGAATCTTCAGCTCAAAAAAAAGAGGCTCCCTCTTTTAAACTATGGGTAGTGATGGCTTTATCACTTGCAGTTTTTTCCCTGACATCTTGCGGGGGATCTAAGAAAGTGATTGAGCAAAGACAAAAACCTATTGTTAAAAAAGAAATCTCCAAAGAAGTGAATACTAAAGAAAAAACCCTACCGTCAGATACCCCAGTTAAGGTAATGATCAATAAGGACAAAATCAACGCCTATGTAGAACGCTACGCCTCCATAGCACAAAAGGAGATGAAATCCTATGGGATCCCAGCAAGTATAACCTTGGCTCAAGGTATTTTAGAATCAGGAATGGGTTACGGAAGACTTGCCGTTGAGGGCAATAACCATTTTGGAATCAAATGTCACAAAGGGTGGAACGGTAAGCGTATCTATCACGATGACGATGAAAAAGGGGAGTGTTTTAGAGTGTATAACAAAGTAGAAAATTCATTCAGAGACCACTCTTTATTTTTAAGAGATCGAAGCCGTTATGCTTTTTTGTTTGATATCAAGACCAGTCAGTATAAAGCTTGGGCAAAAGGCCTTAAAAAGGCAGGTTATGCTACTGATCCAAAATACCCCGATAAACTCATTAGTCTCATTGAACGTTTTGATTTGAATCGTTTTGATAAAAAATATCGAACGGTTGAAAAGTCAACAAAGAAAACTAAAATCCAACGCATTCATACTGTAAAAAAAGGCGACACTCTTTACTCTGTTTCCAAAAAGTACAATGTAACTGTTAAACGAATTATAGAGTTAAATAAAATTCAAGACGAAATAATTTATTTGGGTCAAACCCTTAACATCCCTTCTAATCCTTGAACATGCAATATCAAAGAAGCAGTAGTTTATTTAAAGAAGCCCAAACTGTAATTCCGGGAGGAGTAAACTCTCCAGTACGAGCGTTTAAATCAGTAGGAGGAACACCAATTTTTGTAGAACGTGCCAAGGGAGCATATCTCTTCGACGCGGATGGAAACCAACTGATTGACTACATCTCAAGTTGGGGACCAATGATTTTAGGTCATGCATACCCTCCAGTAATTGATGCTGTTAAACAAAGAGCAGATAAAGGAACCTCTTTTGGTATGCCTACAGCATTGGAAACTGAAATTGCTACTTTGGCGCTTGAGATGGTTCCCAATATGGATAAAATCCGTTTTGTTAACTCTGGTACTGAGGCTTGTATGAGCGCTGTACGTTTGGCAAGGGGAGCGAGTGGGAAGGAAAAAATAATCAAATTTGCTGGGTGTTACCACGGACATTCCGATGCCTTTTTAATTCAAGCAGGAAGTGGAGCGGTAACCTTTGGTAGTCCAAGCAGTCCTGGAGTAACTAGAGGAACTGCTCAAGATACACTGTTGGCTCCCTACAATAATATCAAGGCTGTTGAACAACTTTTTAAAGAGTACCCAGATCAAATTGCAGCAATTATCATTGAGCCTGTAGCAGGGAATATGGGATGTATTCCACCAGCATCAGGGTTTTTAGAGGGCCTTAGAAATTTATGTGATCAGTTTGGGTCCTATTTGATTTTTGATGAAGTCATGACGGGTTTTCGCTTGGCAAAAGGTGGAGCTCAAGAATTATTAGGAGTAAAAGCAGATATTGTAACCTTTGGTAAAGTGATTGGTGGAGGTCTTCCCGTTGGTGCATTTGCAGCAAGAGAGGAAATTATGAGTTATTTAGCACCAGAAGGCCCTGTGTATCAGGCAGGGACTTTAAGTGGTAATCCATTAGCTATGGCAGCAGGATTAGCCATGCTCCAAGCCTTAAACTCAGACGATGAATTGTTTGACCGTATGTCAAAAAAAACGAAATATTTACATGAGGGACTTGAAAGTGTTCTACAGAACGCCGGTTTGCCTTATCAAATCAATCGACTGGGATCTATGATTTCAGTTCATTTTACTGAAACTGAAGTAACTGATTTTGAGACCGCCGCACATGGAAATAACGATCGATATAAAAAGTATTTCCATGGCATGCTCGAACACAGAATTTATCTTCCTCCCAGTGCTTTTGAAAGTTATTTTCTTAACGATGCATTATCTTATTCTGATATTGATCAGACGGTCGAGGCTTTTAAGGTCGTCGTAAAAAAACTATAACTTTTAGGGCCTTTTAATTCCCTTTTTGGATTACGATATTTTTTATAAAATAAGTTTACCAACCAAATCTTAAAATCATGAAAAAATTTTTACCTTTTATTGCAGTGAAGTGTGATCCGCTCTTCTTGAGAGAGTTCTTGGTTGTGATTTGGGGGTTATGCCGTTCCTATTATTGGTAGGGCAAGGGCAAAAAGAATAATTAAATGTTCCATAATATTAAGTGTTTTGTTTTCTCTTTAGATAAAAATCTCCTTAACAGTTTAAAACATTCAGTTTAATTTAACATTTCAATAAAAAGCCCTTCTTCATTTTTGACGACTTTAACAATTTTCTTATGCGTAAGTCCTTTTATGGAAGTATCCCATTTTTTATTGCTTAAACCTGCTGCTGTTTTAATCGCAACTAAATCCTTTGAATCAGAATTTTTAAGGGCATCTAACACTAATTTTTCTTCCTCGTTGAGTGCTACAGATTGGCGTTCTGGTTTCATTTGAGGAAAAAACAATACTTCCTGTATGGAGCTGTTATTTGTCATTAGCATGACCAATCGGTCAATACCAATTCCTATTCCTGAAGTAGGAGGCATACCATATTCTAGTGCTCTGATAAAATCATGATCGATAAACATGGCTTCATCGTCTCCTTTTTCACTCAATGCCAGTTGAGCTTCAAAACGTTCTTTTTGTTCGATAGGATCATTGAGTTCAGAATAAGCA
>JAYPMN010000048.1:0-9221 GCA_038129925.1 Flavobacteriaceae bacterium | reverse complement strand
AAGCACTTGAAGATCCATTAAATATACTGATGGATGGAGATGCCAAAAAGGCCTTAGAACTATAGGATTAACTTCCTTTTTCCATAGTCGATTACGATTTTTTTTTTCATTAAAAAATCTGCACCCAGTATACCATCTATTGGCTTTGCACCCTGGGTGAGTAGTGTTTGGTTGACATGATTTAGGTCCAAGAGCACAAAGGCGTGTTTGCCTAGCTTGTGTCGCCCCAGATGAAGCTCACACTTATGAGTCATAGTAGCAGTCATTTTCCCCTCACTGGCCCCTGCAGCATCAAAAGAATCCCCTTTTGGAGTAAGTTGAAATAACTCTTGTAAATCACTGTGAATACAACTGTTTGATGCTCCTGTGTCGACCAGTAAGCTGGCATTGCATCCATTGATTCGAGCTCGACACACGAGGTGCTTGGTTTTAGTGAATTTTAAGGAAACAAAATAAGCTGATTTCATTCTTACCAAAAATACACTTTCCATTTCAAATGGGGATGCTCTGATTTTGTTTACTATTTTTACACCCTAAATAATTTCTATTGATAGACACCCATACTCACTTATACGTAGAGGCCTTTGACGAAGATCGGGAGGAAGCAATCCAGAAAGCAATCTCGGCGGGGGTTACTGACTTTTATATTCCTGCAATTGATAGTGACTATCACCAGCGAATGTTTGATTTGGAAAAAGCGTATCCAGAGCGAATCCATTTGATGATGGGTCTACACCCCACACACGTCAAAGAGAATTTTAAGGAAGAACTCGATTTGGTAAAACATTACTTAGACACGAGAAACTTTGCTGCTGTTGGAGAAATTGGAATTGATTTGTATTGGGACAGAAGTTTTCAAGCACAGCAGCAAAATGCATTTGATCAGCAAATACTGTGGGCTAAATCGAAACAGCTTCCAATAGTGATTCACTGTCGGGATGCCTTTGACGAGGTGTTTGAAGTACTGGAAGGTCAGCAAGACGAGGATCTTTTTGGAATTTTTCACTGCTTTACTGGGACTATGGAGCATGCAAAGCGTGCTATTGATCTCAATTTAAAATTGGGTATAGGAGGGGTAGTGACTTTTAAAAAGGGTAAAATTGATCAGTTTTTAAATAAAATCCCCTTGGAATACCTCGTAATGGAAACCGATGCACCTTATTTAGCTCCTTCACCTAACAGAGGGAAGCGAAATCAAAGCGCCTATTTATCTTTAATACGAGATAAATTAGCCGAATGTTATCAGGTGTCAGCTGCAGAAATTAGTAGAGTTACGACTCAAAATGCAAAGGCTGTTTTTCATAATCAAAAATAGAACGGTAAAAAGTAAAATATTTTTTTTTAAAAGATATTTTTTCCCTTTATTTGATCCATAGATTTAGAGAGGTGGCCGAGCGGTCGAAGGCGCACGCCTGGAAAGTGTGTATTCCAATTGTATTGGAATCGAGGGTTCGAATCCCTTCCTCTCTGCAAAAATTAATATAGAGTATATTTTTTTTTATCTTTAATCGCATTTAATTAAAAAGAACAAACATTATTCACAATGAAAAAATTATTTATTGCCCTTACTTTTTTAGGTTTTATGGCAACAGCCAATGCATCAATTGTAGTGCCTAATACTACTACTGTGGTAGCTGCTGCTACAGCTGTACAAGACATGGAAGACGAAGCTTCAGCCGAGTCGGCCTCTTTTACACAAGAATTAAAGAAACGTTTTATTGAAGGCGGCCCTGGATTTATGGGGATCGTTCTGATTTGTTTGATTTTAGGTCTAGCAATTGCAATTGAGCGTATCATTTTCTTAAACCTAGCGACTACGAATACTAAAAAATTAACTGAAGGTGTTGAGGAAGCACTTTCTTCTGGAGGTGTTGACGCAGCTAAAGAGTTTTGTAGAAATACAAAAGGACCTGTTGCCTCAATTTTTTATCAAGGTTTAGACCGTGTAGATGAAGGTGTGGAAAGTGCAGAAAAAGCTGTTGTAGCTTATGGAGGAGTTCAAATGGGACAACTAGAGAAAAATGTTTCATGGATTTCTTTATTTATCGCTCTTGCACCAATGCTTGGGTTTATGGGGACGGTAATAGGAATGATTCAAGCCTTTGATAAAATTGAAGCTGCTGGAGACATGCAGCCATCATTAGTTGCAGGGGGTATTAAAGTAGCCCTTTTGACAACAGTATTCGGTTTGATTGTTGCAATTATCCTTCAGGTATTTTACAACTACATCGTTGCAAAAATCGATAGCATTGTAAACGACATGGAAGATGCATCGATTACTTTGATCGACATTCTTGTTGCTCAAAAAAAATAATTAACCTTTAACAGCAATTAACATGAATATTCAAACAATTGTAAAAATTATTAGTGCTGTTTTTGGTTTGCTAGGTGTCGTATTTCTATTTAGAATTATAGGAGTTGGAGATGAAGAAATCAAGATGGCTGCCAGTATGGGAGACTTCGGTTCGGTTTCTCCTTTGGTATCACTTGCTATCGCTATCTTGGTAGTAGCGATAGTTGTTACCTTACTTTTTTCTCTATTGAATCTTGCCTCTAGCGGACAGAAATTGAAAAAATCTCTAATCTTTACAGGCTGTTTTGCTGTTGTCGTTGGCATAGCTTTTGCAGCTTCAGAAGGTGTAGAGACTCCACTTAAAGATGGAGAAATTCTTTCAGCGAGTGGATCTAGATGGGTAGGCACAGGTTTACGAATGTTTTACATTTTAGCAGCGCTTGCAATACTATCTATGATTTTATCAGGAGCGAAGAAAATTTTTAACCGATAAATTATGGCTAAAAGATCAGCACCAGAGGTAAATGCCGGTTCCATGGCGGATATTGCATTTCTTCTCTTGATTTTCTTCTTGGTAACTACAACCATTGAAACGGACAGCGGCTTGAACCGTAAACTCCCTCCAATGGAAGACCAAGTCGATCCTCCAATTATTAGGGAGAAAAATATCTTTACTGTAGTTGTCAATAAAAACGACCAGCTTTTAGTTGAAGAAGAGCTTACTGATATCCAAGACCTAAGGTCCTTGGCTGTAGCATTTCTCGACAACGGTGGCGGTGTAGGTGAAGAGGCTTGTGATTACTGTCAAGGAGAACGCGATGAAGCTTCTTCAGACAATCCTGACAAAGCCATTATTTCACTAAAAAACAATCGTGAAACTTCTTACAAAGTATACATCGCAATTCAAAATGAATTAGTAGCGGCGTATAACGAATTGAGAAATCGTGAGTTTTTAAGACTCTACCCCAATGTTGGATTAAATTTTGTGGATGCTCAAAAAAAGTATGACGATCCCAGAACTTCTGCAAATGATTCGGAAGAATTAAAGCCAAAGTTAGATGTTGTTAAGAAAATGTTTCCGCAAAAGCTATCCGAGGCTGAACCAAGTAAAACAAACTAAAACAATAGATTATGTCAAAATTTAAAAAGAAAAAGGGAGGCGATTTACCTGCTATTTCTACAGCATCTTTGCCAGATATTGTTTTTATGTTATTGTTCTTTTTTATGGTTGCAACAGTTATGAGAGACAGTACCTTAATGGTTGCTAATCGACTACCTGCTGCGGATCAAGTTCAAAAACTAGACAAAAAAGACCGTGTAATGTACATTTATGCTGGAAAACCCTCTGACCGTTACCAAGATAAATACGGAACAAGTGCAAAAATTCAGTTGAATGATAAATTTGCCACAGTCAATGAAGTTGGAGCTTTTATCTTAGCCGAAAGGGCTGCTAAACGTCAAGAACTCCAGAATGTACTTACTACTGCCTTAAAGGTGGACAGTGATACTAAAATGGGATTGGTTCAGGATATTAAGCAAGAGCTTAGAAAAGTAAGTGCTTTAAAAATAAACTACACTACACGTATGGGGGATTATACCCAAAACATCAACTAGTGTGTTGTATTTAATGTTTTAAAAAGTGCCTTTTTAGGCACTTTTTTTTATTTTAACAACCCATGTTTGGCAATTTATCTTTTTTAAAACACTTAAGGGGCGCTCTAAGCTCCCTATTGTTTCTTTGCACATTTAGCACTGTTTGGAGCCAAGAAGAAAATGCTACCCGAGATGAATTTTTTCGTGAAGATCAATTTTATCTTGGAGCCTCTTTTATGGTGCTTCAAAGCAGTGAGGACAACTTTAAACTACAAGGCTTGTCACGTCATTTACAATGGGGTTTTATTAGAGATAAACCCTTGAACACTTCGGGAAAAATCGCTGCTGGTTTGGGACTTGGAATGAGTTTCGAACGTTACAATACCAATTTTAGTAGCGTTTCTGAAAGAATTGATAAACTGCAATACACAATTGCTGAGGAAACAGCCTCTCCCATGTTTTTTTCTGTCCACTCATTAGAACTTCCCTTATGTTTGCGCTGGAGGAATGCAACTACAGACAATTTTGCTTTTTGGAGGGTGTATGGTGGTGTATCTTTACGATGGAATTATTACAATAAAATCCGCCAAGAAGATTTTGAAGTTAAAAACAGCAATGATATTAAAAATTTTGGGGCCGTCGCTAATTTGAGTTTTGGATACAACACTTGGAATTTTTATCTAGCCTACCATTTGTCGCCCTTTTTTGAGGAGACTGTGGTAGATTCGACGGGCCAGCTCCTTGATCTTAATCCAATCAAAATTGGATTGATTTTTTATATACTATAGTTCTTTTCGCAATCGAGCTACAGGAATATCAAGTTGCTCTCTGTATTTTGCAATCGTTCTTCTTGCAACAATGTAACCCTTTTTCTTCATCAACTTAGATAGGATCTCATCTGTCAAAGGCTTTTTTTTGTTTTCTTCTGCGATCAGTTGACTAAGAATATTTTTAATCTCAATGGAAGACACATCCTCTCCTTCCTCATTTTTAAGTCCTTCAGAGAAAAAGGTTTTGAGTAACTTTACTCCATAAGGGGTGTCGATGTATTTACTATTTGCCACTCTTGATATTGTAGAAATATCCATATCTATTTTGTCTGAAATATCTTTTAAGATCATCGGTTTTAGCTTGCGTTCATCACCGCTTAAAAAATACTCTTTTTGATGAGCTACTATCGCATTTATTGTTAATGTTAGCGTTTGATGTCTCTGTTGAATGGCATCAATAAACCATTTGGCAGCATCCAGTTTTTGTTTGATAAACTGAACGGCATCTTGTTGAGTTTTTGATTTTTTATCGCCTTCTTGATAACCTTCGAGCATGTCTTTATAGGTATTCGATACTTTGAGTTGAGGGGCATTTCTTCGGTTTAATTTGACCTCTATTCTACCGTCCTCAAGAGTAAGTATAAAGTCAGGGACTACATGAGTATTTTGTATAGTACTAGACAAGGCTCCACCTGGCTTAGGATTAAGCCTAGCGATAAATTCTAATGCCTTCTTCAGTTCCTCTTGAGTTATTCCAACTCGGTCTTGAAGTTTTGTGTAGTGTTTGTGGCTGAAATGATCAAATTCCTCTTTTATTATCTTGAGCGCGTGGACTACCTCAGGGCGGTCTTTTTTCTTTTTTTCTAGTTGAAGTTGAAGACACTCTTTTAAAGATCGAGCACCTACTCCAGGTGGATCCAAACTTTGAACCGAACGAATTACTTTATCTAGTTGTTTTTTATCTGTAAAAATATTTTGAGTAAAAGCTAAATCGTCGATAAGTTCATCGTCGCTTCTTCTGATATAACCACTATCATCAATACTTCCGATTAAAAATTCCGCGATGAGCATTTCATCTTCATTTAAGATCAGATTTCCCATTTGTTGCAGCAGACTTTGATGAAAACTTATCCCTCCGCTTAAAGGAACTGTGCGTTCTTCGTCATCACTACTGTAATTATTGCTATAAAGACGGTATGAAGGAATTTCGTCATCACTCAAGTATTGATCGATATCAATTTCATCTGTTTCAATATTGGTATTTTCTTCAAAATCATTTTCTTGATTGTCTAATTTTGCAGCTTCAACCCCACTTTCTAAAGCTGGATTTTCTCCTATTTCCGCCTCGATCTTTTGCTCTAAATCAAGCGTAGAAAGTTGGATCAGCTTCATCAATTTGATTTGCTGAGGAGAGAGCTTTTGTGAAAGCTTTATTTGGAGCTGTTGTTTTAGCATAGGGTAATGATTGATATAAAGATATATATTTTACTTATTAATCATTAAAAGGCTGCGTTTTGCGGTGTTCTAGGAAAAGGGATTACATCTCTGATATTACCCATACCTGTGGTAAATTGAACCAAACGCTCAAAGCCAAGTCCAAAGCCACTATGAGGTACGCTTCCAAATCTTCTTAAATCGAGGTACCACCAAAGTTCTTCAGCATCAATATTCATTTCTTTAATTCGTTTTTCCAAGACTTCCAAACGCTCTTCACGCTGAGAACCTCCTACGATTTCACCTATACCTGGAAATAAAATATCCATGGCTCTTACGGTTTTACCATCGTCATTTCTTCGCATATAAAATGCTTTGATATTGGCAGGATAGTCATAAAGAATTACAGGACAGTTAAAGTGTTTTTCAACTAAATAACGTTCGTGCTCACTTTGTAGATCAATACCCCATTCATTGACTGGATATTGAAATTTTTTC
The DNA here is from genome assembly GCA_038129925.1 of Flavobacteriaceae bacterium. GTDB lineage: Bacteria > Bacteroidota > Bacteroidia > Flavobacteriales > Flavobacteriaceae > MS024-2A. Next base: position 2,633 of record JAYPMN010000048.1, on the reverse strand, counting down.
TTTTTATTGGGTTTAGAGTTTTTTAAGATTTCAATTGCTTCGGTATAAGTAAGCCTTTTAAAATCATTGTTGACTACAAATTCAATTTTTTCGAGTAGCCCCATGGAACTTCGCTGATGTTGCGGTTTGCTACTTTCTTCTTTAGCAAAGCGCTCATCTAAAAAATTTAAATCTTTCTCACAGGACTTTAGTATTTGGCGTAGAACACTAGTAATAAATTTTTCAGCTAAATCCATGTTGTCATTAAGGTCGTAAAATGCCATTTCGGGTTCTATCATCCAAAATTCAGCTAGATGTCTAGTCGTATTGGAATTTTCAGCTCTAAATGTAGGTCCAAAGGTGTAAACGTCGCCTAAAGCTAGTGCGTAAGCTTCGGCCTCCAATTGACCTGAAACAGTTAGATTGGTTTCCTTACCGAAGAAATCTTGTTTAAAGTCTATATTTCCTTCCTCATTTTGAGGAGGATTTTTAGGGTCCAAAGTTGAAACTCTAAACATCTCTCCTGCACCCTCTGCATCACTACCAGTAACTATAGGTGTATTGACATAAAAAAACCCTTCGTCTTGAAAAAATTGATGAACGGCAAATGACAAAGCAGAACGAACACGCATCACTGAAGAAAAAGTAGTAGTTCGCACCCTCAAGTGTGCTTTTTCTCTGAGGAATTCTAAGCTGTGTTTTTTGGGTTGTATAGGGTAACTCTCTGCATCGGATGAACCCAAAACAGTAATCTCTTCCACTTGTAACTCTAGATGTTGTCCACTTCCTTGGCTTTCAACAAGCGTCCCCTGAAGTTGAAGTGCTGCGCCAGTAGTAATTTGTTTTAATACACTTTCGTTAAGCTGATCAAAGTCTACCACACACTGAAGATTTTCTATAGTTGAGCCGTCATTCAATGCTATGAACCGATTGGCGCGGAAGGTTCTTACCCAGCCCTGAGCGCTGCATTGTTGTCCTGTCGGGTTTGATTGTAAAATAGATTTAATCTTTTCTCCGTTCATTCATTTATTTTCTTGGTCGTTCATTTTGAATGCTGGATGTTGCAAAACCGATTCAAAATAAATTTAAAATTTATGATTTGTGATGGTGTTTATCAGCGATGCAAAGATAAGTTTATTTCATAATAATACTGGGTTTAGACCTTAACTCTTAGCTATCCAAAATTTCAATTTTGGGTTTTTTGATTACCTTTTCATTACTGATGGTGTCTTCTAGCGAGATGAGAAGAGAGGGTAGTAATACTAGGTTTGCTAACATTGCCATCAAAAGGGTAACCGCAACAAGTCCTCCTAGTGCTTGGGTTCCTCCAAAATTTGAGGATAAGAAAACCGAAAATCCGAAGAACAAAACTATGGAAGTGTAAAACATGCTGATCCCGGTTTCTCTAAGCGAGGCAAAAACGGCTTTATTAATTTTCCATCCGTTTGATATTAATTCTTGGCGGTATTTTGCTAAAAAATGTATGGTGTCGTCGACCGAAATTCCAAATGCAATACTGAAGACCAATATAGTTGAAGGTTTGAGTGGTATTCCTGTAAAGCCCATCACCCCAGCAGTAATAATTAGTGGAAGTAGATTTGGAATCAATGAAATTATAATCATTTTAAAGGAGCGAAAAAGAAAAGCCATAAAAAGAGCAATAAGTAAAATGGCGAGACTAAGCGAAAGTATCAAATTGTTAATCAGGTATTTTGTACCCTTTAAAAAGAGCAGTGCCTTACCGGTCATTTCAGCACCATACCTTCTTTCTGGGAAGATTTTTTTCATGGCTTCGCGAAGGTCAGCTTCGATACGCTCCATTCGCTCCGTTTCAATATCTTTCATATAAGTTGTAATTCTCCCGTATTGTCCTGTTGAGTCAACATAGCCAGTGATGAGTTGATTATTGCTTTTTGCATTATTGAGATAAGGGTAAATAAAACTATTTTCTTGAGAGGTTGGCAAGGCATAATAGTTTGGATTGCCATTGTAATAGGCTTGTTTGGCAAATTTAACAGCATTGACGACAGATAGAGGGGGTGCAAGTTCTGGAATCTCTTCAATGGTTTCTTGCAAGCGATTCATCCTTTGCAGAGTAGCAGGTTTGACGATGCCATTCTCTCGCTTGCTGTCAATCCAAAATTCAACCGGTACAATACCGTTAAAGCTTTGATCAAAAAAACGGATGTCTTGGAAAAAATCAGCTGATTTGGGCATGTCTTCAATCAAACTTCCAGAAATTTTTATCTGATAAATCCCAGTGATTCCAACGATTAGTCCAATTAGTGAAACGATATAGACATTGACCCGCTTTTTTCTGACTTTGTTTTCCATCCAACTGACAAAAAAATCAATCGACTTGTTTTTTAAATGTTTGAGATGTTTTTTCTTGGGGATAGACATTAGACTATAGGTAATGGGGATGATTAGTAATGACAATGCAAAAATTGCAATGATATTGATGGATGCCACCACACCAAACTCTTTTAAAATTTTACTGTTGGTCAATATAAAAGTTGCAAATCCAGAAGCAGTGGTCAGGTTGGTCATCAAAGTGGCGTTTCCAACTTTGATAATGACCCGTTGTAAGGACTTTGCCTGATTTTTATGTTTGGCAATTTCTTGCTGGTATTTATTGATCAGGAAAATACAAT
>JAYPMN010000047.1:0-9292 GCA_038129925.1 Flavobacteriaceae bacterium | reverse complement strand
AAATCAACTCCTTTAATTCCTTGTTGGAACATATAATTGATCGCATTACTTCCACCGCCGCCAACACCCATGACTTTGATGACATTACTGCGATTTTTTGGTAAATCAAAGCTGATTCCTTTGTTTTCTTCTTGATCCATATCGAATACTAATTATGCATTATCTAAAAATTCTTTTAATTTTTCTCCAAAGCGATCAAAAATTGATTTTCGCTTTATAGCTACCTCAGCTGGCTGCTCGTTTTCTTTAATAAGCTCTTCATTTTCTGTCGTTTCTGACGATTCTACCGCAATCATTTCACCTTCAAGGGCGCTCATCAACAGTCCAACCGAGGTCGCAAAGAGGGGGCTTGAAACTGCCTCTTGGGTATCTCCAGCTAAGTGCTCACTAGGGTATCCTACACGTGTATCCATACCTGTGATGTATTCTACCAATTGCTTTAAGTGTTTGAGTTGGCTACCACCTCCTGTCAGTACGATTCCTGCAATTAATTTTTTCTTTTGTTCGTCATGACCGTAATTCTTAATTTCCAAATAGACCTGTTCAATGATTTCTACCACACGCGCATTGATGATTTTAGAAAGTGTTTTTAAGGAAATTTCCTTGGGGTCTCTTCCTCTCAAACCAGGAATAGACACAATTTCTGTTTCTCTGTTTTCCCCTGGCCAAGCAGATCCAAATTTGGTTTTTAGGAGTTCTGCTTGCTTTTCTATAATTGAACAGCCTTCTTTTATGTCCTCAGTAATTACATTTCCTCCAAAAGGGATTACAGCTGTATGCCTAATGATACCGTCCTTAAAGATTGCTAAATCGGTTGTTCCACCACCAATATCAATAAGTGCAACACCAGCTTCTTTTTCCTCAAAACTCAAAACAGCCTCAGAAGATGCCAAAGGCTCGAGTGTAATATTTGCCATATTGAGGCCTGCACTTTTGATACATCGTCCAATATTTTTTATGGAGGAAACCTGACCAACGACTACATGGAAATTGGCTTCCAAACGACCGCCATGCATTCCAACAGGTTCTTTTATTTCACCCTGACCGTCAACTTTATATTCTTGTGGAAGTACATGAATTATTTCTTCCCCTGGCAACATAACTAGTTTGTACACCTGTTGAATCAATTCTTGAATATCATCTTCACTAATGACTTCTTCAGGGTGTTCACGAGTGATGTAATCGCTGTGCTGAATACTGCGTATATGCTGTCCAGCTATGCCTACTACTACATCCGAAATATCATGACCAGAATTCAATTTGGCGTCATCAACTGCTTGCTGAATAGATTGGATGGTTTGGGTAATATTATTGACCACACCACGGTGAACCCCGAGACTTTTAGATTTACCAACTCCTAAAATTTCAACTTTATTGAATTCATTTTTTTTACCAACCAGAGCAACAATTTTTGTCGTTCCGATGTCAAGTCCTACTGAAATATTTGAATTTTCCATAATTTAAAGTATTGTAGCTATGACTTGATTTTCATAGCTTAAATTAATTTTATCATAGCCATTCAAACTGTCTTGACTGGTTTGAAAAGCACAAAATATTTTTAGTTTTTCAAGTTTTTTTCTTAGCTGGGTTGAATCTCCCAAAACAACCTCGAAAGGAAAGGATTTAAGCTCCAAAGTGTACTGATTGTTTCTTAACGAAATCTCTTCTAACTCCATCTCCAATAAAGGGTCCATTTTAAGCTTAGCAATCAAATGCGCGGTGGAAGCTAAGGAGGTTGAAGAACTGTCTGTTTTAAAGATGGGTAAATTCAAAGTATCAATGGATTGATATGTAAAAAGCACCCCCTCAGCATCTCCAAAATAACGTTCGCTAGAAATTACTTCAAACAATGGTTTTCGCTCGGTCAACTCAACAGCTAGTCCTCCCTGAGGAAGCTTAAAAACTTCTATGTTTTGGACCTCTGGTGTACGTTTCAATTGGGTTTCGAGCATATTCAAATCTAAACTTTCTTTGAGCATTTTTAACTGGGTGTCTAAGTTTTGTGTTAACAATTTATTAACCACCAAACTGTCTAAAAGCAAGGGAGAATGGGTAAATGAAATTTTTAAATTTCTCACCACTCTTGCACTATTTTTGTAATGCGAAAACCAAAATACTCCTCCAAATAAAAGAATCATTACTGTCAAAAAGATTATCGATTTGTAAGCTTTCATTGTTCTACCTTTTCTAATTTTAATAATTGAATTTGTTCTCCGATATCTCCAGCTCCCAAAAGCGCAAAAACTGCTGCTTGGCTAGCATGAATTGTCTCAGCAATCTCATCTTTTTTAATTAGCTTTTTATTGGTGTGACTGAGGTCCTTAATCAATCTCTCGGAAGTAACCCCCTCAATTGGTAATTCCCGTGCAGGATAAATATCCAATAAAACAACCTCATCAAATTGAGCGAGGACAGCTAAAAACGCTTCATAAAAGTCCTGAGTTCTTGAAAATAAATGCGGCTGAAATATTACCCCTTTTCGATCCTGAGGATAAAAATTATTTAATGTGTCTAAAACACTTTTAATCTCAGTTGGATGATGTGCATAATCGTCCACCAGCCATTTATTATTCCATCTAAACAAATTCATTCGTCTGTAAACTCCTGGGAAAGATGCCAATGAGGCGACTGCTTTTTGCATTGAAACATTTACTTGATCAGCCATTGCCAATGCACACAACATATTGGACAAATTATGTTCGCCTAATTGATGTAATTTAAGTTTGCTGAAATCTTCTGATGGTGTTGATAAGTCAAATTCATAGCCGTCAGCCAATAGTTTTATGTTATAGACCCGATAATCGGCATCAATATTTACTCCATAGGTCAGTCCTTCAAAAGGCAACCCAAAAGCGACTACCAATTGCCGAACTACTTGTGAAGAAAAGCGAGCAAAAGCTTCTTTAAAAGCATCCCTTGTTTGGTAAATATCCAGGTGATCTGAATCTATTGAGGTGATGGCTCCAACAGTAGGGTGAAGATGTAAAAAAGAACGGTCGTATTCGTCTGCTTCAACCAACATAAACTCTTCACCTGTTCGCACTAAATTAGAAGGGTTGTTTTCAAAAAAACCTCCCATTATAGAAGTAAAAGATTGATTTGTTTTAGAAAATATATGGGTTAAAAAAGCAGCTGTGGTTGTTTTGCCATGCGTTCCAGCTACAGCAAGTGTTGTTTTATCAGCACATAATTCTGCCATAAACAACGCTCTTTTTTTTACTGTAAACCCATTTGTAATAAAATAATCTAACTGTTTGTGATTAGGACGTATGGCAGCAGTGTAAATAATTTTAGTGCGCATATTAAGTACCTTTTGAGGTAAGGCCTCCAAGCTTTCGTTATAAATTATGGTAATCCCCTCCTTTTCTAATTCGTTTGTTACGGTTGAATGTACTCGGTCATATCCAAAAACTTCATTTCCTTGAATAAAACATAAACGAGCCAAAGCCGACATGCCTACGCCTCCTATTCCAATAAAATAATATGTCTGTACTTGATTACTCATAAAAGTGCAATCATTTCATTCACAATAGACTCTGCAGCATTTGGTTTAGCAAATGCTTTCAGTTCATTTTTCATTCCCTCTTGGATGTCAAGATCTGTTACTAATTTTTTAAAAACAGTTTCAAAATCTACCTCGAGATTTTTTTCCTCAATCACAAAAGCTGCCCCTTTTTTCACCAATGCATTAGCATTGTGGTATTGATGATTTGCTGTAACATTTGGAGACGGAATTAACAATAAAGGCTTGGCCACACAACTCAGCTCAGAAAGACTTCCTGCTCCTGCCCTAGAAATGATAAAATCTGCAGCAGAATAAAATTGTTGCATCTCATACACAAAGGGATGAATGACTACCCCCTCTTGAGCAAGGTCTTTGTATTGATTGTAATAGAGCGCTCCACATTGCCACAACAGCTGTAAACCGTGACTTTGAAATAATTCAAGCTGACTGGCAATCAATTCATTTACACGTTTCGCACCAAGACTCCCCCCGACGATTGCTAAAGTTTGTTTTTTAGGGTGCAAACCAAAAAACGCCTTGGCCTTTTTCGCATCTGCGGTTTCCCAAATTGTTGATCTTATGGGGTTTCCTGTAATCCTTATTTTTTTTGGAGGAAAATAGCGCTCCATACCTTCAAAGGCTACACAAATCGAATCGACCTTTTTACTAAGTAATTTATTGGTAACTCCTGGGTATGAATTTTGTTCCTGAATCAACGTAGGGATATTTAACCATTGGGCAATTTTCAAGGTTGGACCACTAGCAAAACCACCTGTGCCGACAACTAGATTTGGTTTGAATTGTTTGATGATCCTGTAAGCTTGAACTAAACTAACCAAAAGCTTTATCGGAAAAAGTATATTTTGTAAGGACAAAGAACGCTGGAATCCACTTATCCAAATTCCTTTTATAGGAAATCCTGCTTTGGGTACTTTTTCCATTTCCATTTTACCCTTTGCACCTACAAAAAGCAGATCCACATCTTTAAACTGTCTTTGAACTTGCATCGCAATGGCCAAGGCTGGATAAATATGCCCTCCTGTACCCCCTCCTGAAACGATAAGTCTAATAATGGATTTCACTAAGTATGCTTATTGGGTTATTTGTTGTTTCATTTTCATCTTTGAGTTCATCAACTTCAGCTCTTTTAACACTGACGCTTAGGATGATCCCCATGGCAATACAAGTCATCCAAGCCGACGTCCCTCCGCTACTAATCATGGGGAGGTTTTGCCCAGTTACAGGCAGCACCTGAAGTGCTACACCAATATTGATAAAGGCTTGGAAAATAATTGGGATTCCCAAGCCCACAACCGTTAGCTTTCCAAATAAATCGAGCGTATTGTGTGTAATTACCACTATTCTAAAAAGCAGTAAAAGGTAGAGTAGTATCAATCCAATACCGCCTAAAAGACCAAATTCTTCAACGATAATTGCATAGATAAAATCAGACGAACTCTGTGGTAAGAAATTTTTCATTCGACTTTTTCCAGCTCCAAGTCCAAATATTTTTCCACTGACGATTGCTGTTTTTGCTCTAGCTACCTGATAATTTCCATCATCACTTTGACCGCTACTGAAATTCTCTATCCTACTCATCCAGGTATCAATTCGATTTGGGAATTGACCGGGAAATGCCTTAACAAGTAAAAAAAATAGGAATACAAGAGCCAATCCCATCCCACAAATCGTGAGTAGATATCGCAGTGGATAGTGAGCCACAAAAGACAGTATTAAAACCATTGAAAACAAAAGGGCTGCAGTAGATAAATTGGATGGAAAAATGAGTAATACTACTGAGAGTACAGGCAACCATAACTGAAATAAAGACCTTGAAAACTTAATTTCCCTCAAATTGGGTTTGGAGAGGTGATTTGCTGTAAATACCATAAGGACCACTGCCGCTAAAGTAGATGTTTGAAAACTCAACCCAATTAAAGGGATTGTGACCCAACGACTGGCATTGGCTCCATCTATAACAGTTCCCTGACTCGCTGTATAGATCAATAAAATGATGACAACTGGCAACATTAATAGTGATATTCCTTTAAAATAACGAAAGGGGATTTTATGCACCGAGTACATCAAAACAAATCCAATGACCAAAATCACAAAGTGTTTTATCAAGTAACCCCAAGGAGTTCCTTTTCCCACTACATAAACCAGATTAGAACTGGCACTAAAAACTGGTAAAAAAGAAAAAATAGCCAAAAGGGCTAAGATGCCCCATAAAACTTTATCTCCTTTTAATAATTGAAACATGGTTTATAAATTTCTAACTGCAGTCTTAAATTGATCTCCTCGATCTTCATAATTCTTAAATAAATCAAAGCTTGCACATGCGGGAGATAAAAGAACAGTGTCCTTAGGCTCAGCCAATTTATGTGCAATTTTTACAGCTTCTGTCATGGATTCTGTTTCAATAAAAACCTCACTTGTTCCTTCAAACGCATCTCTCAACTTCGAGTTATCTACACCCAAACAAATAATTGCTTTTGCCTTTTTTCTAATCAAGGGTAAAAGAATCTTATAATCATTTCCTTTATCAACCCCACCAACTATCCAAATCAAAGGAGTTTGTATACTTTCTACAGCAAAATAGGTTGCATTTATGTTAGTCGCCTTTGAATCATTAATGTATTGAACTCTTTGAATGGTCAATACATTTTCCATACGATGGGGAGCTCCCTTAAAATGGGTCAAGCTCTCTCGAATTGATTCTTTATTAATTGACAACAGATCTCCGATTGTCGCTGCTGCCAAAGCATTAAGTAAATTATGCCTGCCTGAAAATGGAAATTCTACTGATTGTATCATAGTGGTTTGATTTTGTTTTTTTAAAATAAGTTGAGTGTCTTTTAAATAAGATCCAGTGGTTTGAATTGGATTACTTCCAAAAGAAACTTTTTTCGCACTTGTCTTATATTTCTTTAATGAACTGACAAGGATCTTGTCATCGGCATTGAACAGGAAAAAGTTTTTTGATGTTTGGTTTTTAGTGATTTTTAGCTTGGCTTGGATATAAGCCTCAAAGCTGTAATCGTATCGGTCTAAATGATCAGGAGTAATATTGGTAATAAGGGCTATATGAGGTGCAAACTGATCGATGTCATCTAGCTGAAAACTGCTGATTTCCAATACATAAAACTCATAATCTTCCTCTGCAACTTGCTTGGCAAAGCTCGAGCCTATATTTCCAGCTAATCCAACGTTTAGTCCAGCATTTTTAAGAATTTCGTAGGTCATCATAGTTGTGGTTGTCTTCCCATTGGTCCCTGTAATCCCAATCAGGGTAGCCGAAGTAGATTGAGCTGCAAATTCGATTTCAGAAATTATACGAGTTCCGTTAGCTCTTAACCCATCAAGCAGAGGTATATTTCCTGGAATACCTGGACTCTTCACTGCGATAGAAGCTCCTTCCATTGAAGCGAGGGAATGCTGACCAGATTCCCATTTAATTCCCTTATCGTTTAAACTATTTTGAAGTGAAACAGGGATTTCATTTTTTTCAGACAAAAACACTTCATACCCCTTTTGCTTCCCCAAAATAGCAGCACCTATACCACTTCCCCCTGCCCCTAAAACGATCAGCTTTTCTTTCATTATCTGAGTTTTAGAGTTACAATGCTGAGAACGGCGAGTATTATTCCAAAAATCCAAAAACGAGCTACAATCTTACTCTCGTGAAAACCCGTCTTTTGAAAGTGATGGTGTAAGGGTGCCATTTTAAAAATCCGTTGGCCTATTCCTGTCTTTGAACGTGTGTATTTAAAATAACTAACCTGTAAAATCACCGATAGTGTTTCAATAAAAAAGACACCACATAAAAGCGGAATCAACAACTCTTTTCTCACAATGACAGCAATGACTGATATAATGGCTCCTATGGATAAACTCCCCGTATCTCCCATAAACACAGTAGCTGGATAAGTATTGTACCATAAAAAACCAATTAACCCCCCTAAAAAGGCGGCAATAAATACAGCCAATTCTCCCACATTTGGGATGTACATGATGTTGAGATAAGAAGCAAAATTGACATTACCAGAAACCCAAGCAAATACGCCTAGGGTAAATACTATAATAGCGGAAGTTCCCGCTGCCAATCCGTCTATACCGTCCGTTAAATTAGCTCCGTTGGATACCGCAGTGATAATAAAGATAACTATAGGTATAAATATCACCCAAGTATAACTCCCTTTGGGAATTCCCATCCAACCGATTAACCAGTGATAATCGAACTCATTATTTTTTACAAGAGGGATCGTCGTTAAAGTTGCTTTGATATTTTCAGTTTTTGGGTTCGAGCCGGTTTCCATTTTAACAGTTTGAGCAATAGGTTGCACCTCAGTTCTCACCGTTACATCTGGATGAAAAAAAAGCGTTGCTCCTACCAAAGCTCCCAAAAACAATTGGCCTAAGACCTTAAACTTTCCCTTTAATCCATCCTTGTCCTTTTTAAATATTTTAATATAATCATCTAACCAGCCTACCAGTCCCATCCAAAGCATACTGAATACTAGTAGTAAAATATAAATGTTATCAAGACGTGCTAAAAGCAGGACTGGAAGTAGTGTGCTAAGAATGATAATGATTCCTCCCATAGTTGGTGTTCCCTCCTTCTCTTTTTGACCTTTCAAGCCCAAATCCCTGACAGATTCTCCAATCTGCTTACTTTTTAAATAAGCAATAAGACGACGACCCGTTATCAGCGAAAACCCAAGAGAAAAAATTACTGCAGTAGCTGCCCTAAAGGAAATGTACTGGAATACACTAGCCCCTGGAAATTCATACTGTTGTTCTAAAAATTCAAATAAATAGTAGAGCATTAGGCTTTGGTGTTTAAAAATATTTTCCGAGCAATTTCCAAGTCGTTAAAAGGAATCTTCTTCCCTTCAATTTCTTGATAGGTTTCGTGTCCTTTACCCGCGATGAGCACAACATCTCCTTGATTTGCAAGGTTTCCAGCTACAGCAATAGCTTCCTCTCTTTGAGTTACCTTTAAAACTTTTTTAAAATCTTCTGGAGCAACTCCTTCCATAATCTCCAAAATGATAAGGGCGGGATCCTCATCTCGAGGATTGTCTGAAGTAAAAATCACTTTGTCGCTTAATGCAGCTGCTTTTTTTCCAATCATAGGTCGCTTTTCGCGATCTCGATTTCCGCCACAACCCACTATTGTTATTAGGGTTTCATTTTTTGTTCGAATCTTATTGATGGTTTCCAAAACGTTTTCGAGAGCATCTGGTGAATGGGCATAGTCAATGACAACAGTTATCCCTTCATCTGATTGAAAAGTTTCGAAACGTCCGCGTATAGGTTTTAACAAACTCAATTCTTTGAGTATATCCATAGAGGATTCGCCTAAAAGTTCAGCTACAGCGTAAACGGCTAATAAATTTTGGATATTGAATTCTCCAACCAAATTAGTCCAAACCTCCTGTCCTTGTACTTTAACTAACATACCAGAAAATTCACATTCAAGTATTTGAGCTTTATAATCTGCATGCTGCTTTAAAGCATAAGAGTATGTTTTGGCTTTGGAATTTTGGAGCATAAAAGCCCCATTTTTATCATCGAGATTGGTCAAAGCAAAAGCTGTTTTTGGCAACTGATCAAAAAATAATTTTTTGATGTCTCTATAGGTTTTAAAATCTCCATGGTAATCTAAGTGATCATGAGTCAAGTTGGTAAAAACTCCTCCAGTAAAATAGAGCCCTGCTGTTCTATGTTGTGCGATACCATGAGAGGAAACTTCCATAAAACAATGTGAAATTCCTGCCAAAA
>JAYPMN010000046.1:0-9294 GCA_038129925.1 Flavobacteriaceae bacterium | reverse complement strand
TTTTTTTATGCAATCAAAACAATTGCCATAAAAAAGCCCTAGTGAAATTGGCATGGTTTTCAAGCCGAGATTTTATGATTCAGCAGTTGCTGTTGCATCTACGAGTACTTTACCTCTGTAGTAAAGTTTTCCCTCGTGCCAGTGTGCTCTGTGGTATAAATGTGCTTCTCCAGTTGAAGAGCAGGTTGCGATTTGCTGATCTGCAGCTTTGTAGTGCGTACGCCTTTTGTCTCTTCTTGTTTTTGAAATTTTTCTTTTAGGATGTGCCATAATGTTTCTTTTTTATCCTTCTTACAAAAGATCTTTTAATTTATTCCAACGTGGGTCTTCAGACCCTTTTAAATGCGTTTCTTTCGGTTCCAATGCTTTGAGTTTATCTACGATCTCACTTTTTAAGGTCCCGTCTTCTATTCCAGGGTGAACGCGCTTCTGCGGAAGCGACAATACTACCATTTCATAAAAGTACTGCCCCACATCTATTTGATAACTCCCCTCAGGTAAAACTAAAATTTCGTCTGAAGGTTTGTCCGGCGGTATTCCGAATTTGACAATCAGATCAAAGTCTGCCGCTATAGGGTAATCAAATAACTCCATGGAAACATCACAAGGGAGAACCACCGGTCCGCTTACCTGAAAATGCAGCTCCAAAAAAGTTGATTTTTTATCTAAAGTCAGCTGCCCCTTAAGGTTTGCCTGACTAAAATCATCGTACTCAAAATGCGTAAAGAACGTATTGTCGATTGTAAACTCGAATTGATGCTTTCCTTCTTTCAGCCCCACAAACGGGATTGTAAATTCTTTCATCGCTTCCATTCATCTACAATTGAGGCGCAAATTTAAAAAAAAAACTAAAGTAACCGCTTAATTTATACAGTATTCTGGTTTAAACAGTTAGGGAATATAAAAAGGCGTTTTGAAAAGGCAAAAGAAGAGGGGCTATTGGACTTAAACCAGCCCTTGTGCGATTAAATATTCTGCGATTTGAACGGTATTGGAAGCTGCTCCTTTTCTAAGGTTATCCGCTACGATCCACATATTGGCTGCATTGGGGTGAGAGGTATCTCTACGAATACGACCAACAAAAACAGCGTCTTTACCCTCAGCAGTTATGGGCATAGGGTAATAATTGTTGGCAGGATCGTCCTGGACGACTACCCCTGAGGTGTTTTGAAGCAATTCCCGAATACGAGCGACACTAAAATCCTTTTCGAATTCTATATTGACGGCTTCGCTATGTCCGCCTACTACCGGAATACGAACTGCAGTAGCCGTAATTCCAATACGGTCGTCATTTAATATTTTATGAGTCTCATTGACCAATTTCATCTCCTCTTTGGTATAGTCGTTTTCCAAAAAGACATCACAATGCGGAAGGGCATTTTTATGAATTTGATGTGGATAAGCAGCATCCGTTTCCAGTCCCTGAGACTCCTGTTCTAATTGTTGAACCGCTTTTATTCCGGTTCCAGTTATTGACTGATAGGTTGAGATGATCAACCGCTTGATTTGAAACTCTCGATGTAGGGGCGCTAGTGCCATGACCATTTGGATGGTCGAGCAGTTGGGATTGGCGATGATCCTATCCTCCTTGGTCAATTCCTGTCCGTTGATTTCAGGAACGATTAATTTTTTACTGCTGTCCATTCGCCAGGCAGAAGAATTGTCAATAACGGTGGTACCTAATTCTGCAAACTTTGGAGCCCATGCTAAAGAAGTTGAACCACCAGCTGAAAAGAGTGCTATATCCGGTTGCGCAGCGACAGCTGTTTCCAATCCGATAACGGTATAAGCGGTATTTTTATACTTAAGGGTTTTGCCTACTGAGCGTTCAGAAGCAACCAAGAGTAATTCACTAATTGGAAAGTTTCGCTCTTCCAAAACTTTTAACATGATCTCGCCAACCATACCTGTGGCACCTACTACCGCAATTTTCATTCGTTTTATTTAAATTCGGATCAAAAATACTACTAATTCAAAGCCAAGCAAATAGAAGCTTGTTTTGTTTCAAAAAAATAACAAAGTGTTTGTTTTACAACAAAGTTTCAATCGTGGAGTTGGCGTTTAATTCTGGGGCCAAGACCAGTGAGCAATTCATAGCTTATGGTAGGGGCTTTTTCAGCAAAGGCTACAGCCGTTTGGGCTTGGTCAAAAAAGCATACCCGATCGCCAGCCTGACAGCGGATACCACTGACATCTACCATCAGCATATCCATACATATGTTTCCAACGATGGGGGCTTGTTGACCGTTAATGATGACCTGACCTTTGTGGTGGCCAAAGTGACGCCCAATCCCATCGGCATGACCTAGGGGGAGGGTTGCAATCTGTACCTTTTTAGGGGCAATCCAGCCGTTATCATAACCCACAGTTTCTCCTTTTTCAACTTGGTGAATCTGGCTAATGATGGATTCCAGTTCAGCCACGGGCTTTAAAAGGGCATCCCATGCTACATTGTTTGCATAGCCGTGAAAAGCGATTCCACAGCGGACGGCATCCATTTGGTATTCGGGATAATTAAAAACACCCGAACTGTTGAGTAAGTGAAATTGGGGTGGTTTTTCACTTGCTGTTAAATGCATTACTTTGATTTGATTAAAACGCTCAATTTGCAAATCACATATTTTGGAAGGGCGATCATCTTCAGTAGCGGCAAGATGAGAGTAAACACTTTCCAATCTAAAGCAGGATTTTTTTGTTTTTTGAAGGACAAAATCTACTTCGTCAACAGGAAAGCCCACACGGTTTAAACCGGTGTTGTATTTGATGTGGACTGGGTAATTTTTAATTTCTTTTTTGTTGAGGAGGAGTTCAATATTTTCCAGCAGTATTTTAGAATACATACAAGGTTCTAAATTCGCAGCAATCAAATCAGGTATGGTATGTTGTTGCGGGTAAAAGACCATGATGGGTATTTTGATACCATTTTCTCTTAAAAAAACGCCTTCTTCAGTGTAGGCAACTGCTAGCTTATTGACCCCTAACTCTACCAATCTTTTCGTAAAAGGGATTGCTAGACTACCGTAGGCATTGGCTTTGACTACTCCGATAATTTGGGTATTAGTTTTGAGCTGATTGCGAATGACACCAAAATTATGATCAAGATGAGTGAGGTAGAGGTGAAGTGAGTTCAACGGTTTTGGTGCTAGGATTTTTTATTCTTTTTCTTAAGGAGGTCTTTTTTTTGATTTACACTAAAAAATGCAGCTCTAGAGAGGGGCTCGTAATTTTCTCTTTCCCCCAAAAGCACCAGTTCGTCTTCAGTTGAAGTTCTAAAACTGTAGTTTGCCAAATTCCCAGTACGGGTACAAATTGCGTGTACTTTAGTGACGTATTCTGCCGTTGCCATCAATGCAGGCATAGGACCGAACGGATTTCCTTTATAATCCATATCCAAACCGGCAACAATCACTCTTATTCCTCTATTGGCAAGGTCGTTACATACTTTTACAATTTCATTGTCAAAGAATTGGGCTTCGTCTATACCTACTACATCGCAACCGTCTGCAAGCATGGGGATATTGGCAGCAGCAGGTACAGGTGTGGAGGGAATTTGATTTTGATCATGAGAGGTGACCAGTTCATCGTCATAGCGAAGGTCGATTGCAGGTTTAAAAATCTCGATTTTCTGCTGTGCAAATTGTGCCCTCTTTAAACGGCGGATCAATTCCTCTGTTTTACCTGAAAACATTGAACCACAAATTATTTCGATCCATCCAAATTGTTCGTTTGTGTTAACAGTATTTTCTAAAAACATTTTGTAATTTTCAGCTAAATTAAAGGGAGTCACCGAACCCAACCCACACAAAGGTATTAAATTCGGTTGGGTTAAAGTAGATTATTTTATGACAGAGAAAATAAAAATGGCTTTGAATGCTTGGGCTGAAAAGGTATTAAAAGACCAAGCTCATTGGGACACTGACCAAATTCACCAGGCAATTCAAAAGTTGTACGAATTGTCCGTTTGTCATAAAATTTTAATGCAGGACAGTGCTCCGGCTACCGATTTGTGGAAACGCCAACAGGCAGAACTTTCTTCTGTTTTAGAAACCCTTACAGGAACCTCTAAGACGAAGAAAGAGGACAAGGAGGACGAATTTGAAGTACCACCGATGATGGAAACCATCAAAAATATGGTCACTGAAATGCCCGAACCTGAAAATTACGAACGCTTGTTTGAGGCTGTCAAAGAACCTCCCGTTTTTGTACCAAAAAATGCCGAAGAGTCTGAAAGCACCCCAGCTGACGTAGCTCACACACTGACAGAGACTGAAGAACGTAAAAATCTCAACGATCAGTTTGCACAGTCCCTTTCCATCGATTTAAACGATCGCCTTGCGTTTATCAAGCATTTATTTGGGGAAAACGTCAGTGCATACGAAGCAGTAATTTCTCAAATAGTAACCTACAATACTTGGGATGAGGTCGATGAGTTCATTCAAACCAAAGTCAAAGTTGAATATCCACATTGGAAAGATAAAGAAGCCTTAGAAGCCCGTTTTATGACGACTTTACAAAATAATTTTAGCGCTTAAATCAACCTGCGCTACTAAAACAAATTTAGAATTTGATCTATCTGATACCAACACCTTTAGGCAACCTTGAAGATATGACTCTAAGGGGTATACGATTGTTGAAAGAGGTAGATTTGATTTTAGCTGAAGATACGAGAACTAGTAAGAAGCTTCTC
Source organism: Flavobacteriaceae bacterium (assembly GCA_038129925.1). Lineage (GTDB taxonomy): Bacteria > Bacteroidota > Bacteroidia > Flavobacteriales > Flavobacteriaceae > MS024-2A. The sequence continues at coordinate 4,607 of JAYPMN010000046.1, read as the reverse complement.
AATCACTATGAGATTAAAACGAGTATGAAGAGTTTTCATATGCATAACGAACACAAAAAAGTGGCTCAGATGATTCAAGAGGTTCTCAGGGGTAAAACGATAGCTTTGATTTCCGATGCAGGCACGCCGGGAATATCAGATCCAGGTTATCTATTGGTCCACGAAGCACTTAAGGAAGGGGTGAAGGTTGAATGTTTACCTGGACCAACCGCGCTTATCCCAGCCTTGGTTCAAAGTGGATTACCTTCAGACCGATTTGTTTTTGAGGGTTTTCTCCCACCTAAAAAAGGAAGACAAGGTCGCTTAAAACTAATGGCAGAAGAAAGCAGAACGACGGTCTTTTATGAATCGCCTCATAAAATTGTCAAGACCCTTGGGCAGATGCTACCTTGTTTTGGCTCCGAACGTAAGCTAGCTGTTGTACGTGAATTGAGTAAAAAATTTGAAAGTAACTTTAGAGGAAGTGTAGAAGAAGCACTCCACTTTTTTGAAGAACATCCTCCAAAAGGGGAATTTGTAATTGTAGTAGAAGGAACGAAATCTAAATAGTATGTTGTGGCAAGCGGTAAGCCCTCCAAAAGATTCAAAAGTGCAGGAGTTGATCGACCAGCTCAATGTTCCAAGGGAGATTGCGTATCTATTAGCTCAACGGGGGATTACTGATTTTGATCAGGCAAAGGAGTATTTTAGACTGGAATGGAGCCAGCTACACAGCCCCTTTTTGATGCAGGATATGCAGCAAGCTGTCGAGCGAATTTCCAAAGCCATAGATCGATCAGAAGCTGTGATGGTCTTTGGAGATTACGACGTTGACGGGACAACTTCAGTTGCTTTAGTAAGCTCTTATTTACAAAATCATTTGGATGTTGTTGTTCCTTATATTCCTGACCGATATAAAGAGGGTTATGGTATTTCAATAGCAGGGATAGACGAGGCTAAAGCTCAAGGAATTAATTTAATTATTGCGCTTGATTGTGGGATTAAAGCCCATGAAAAAGTTGCCTATGCCAACGATTTGGGAATTGATTTTATCATTTGTGATCATCATCTTCCAGACACATCACTTCCCCAAGCAGTAGCTGTATTGGACCCGAAAAGAGTGGATTGTAAATACCCTTATAAAGAATTGTGTGGGTGTGGGATTGGATTTAAATTGATTCAAGCCTTACAGCAACATTTTAGATTAGGAGCAGCTGATTTAAACGCTTATTTGGACTTGGTTGCTACGGCTATTGCAGCAGACATAGTCCCGATGACAGGTGAAAATAGACTATTGAGTGCTTTGGGAATTAAACGTATACGTCAAGCTCCTCGAGCGGGCTTACAGTTTTTTCTTTCGAATTTAAAAAAACCGGTACGGGTAAGCGACTTGGTTTTTGTTATTGCCCCTCGAATTAATGCTGCTGGTAGAATGAATCAAGGGATAAGTGCCGTAGAATTACTACTCGCAAAAAATCAAGAAGAAGCCTTGCCTCTGGCTCGATCCATTGAATTTTTTAATACGGAACGCCGCTCTACGGATGAGCGAATTACTAAAGAAGCTCTTCAACAAATCGAGCTTGAGGAGGCCAAGCAAAATGCCTCTACTGTGGTATATCATCCCTCTTGGCATAAAGGTGTAATCGGTATAGTGGCTTCACGCCTGATTGAAAATTACTACAGACCCACGGTTGTGCTGACTAAGTCTGAAAACGTTTTAACCGGTTCTGTTCGTTCTGTTAAAGGCTTTGATGTTTATCAAGCATTGGAGGCTTGTGAAGACTATATGATTCAGTTCGGAGGCCACAAATACGCCGCTGGACTTACGATAGAGGAAACTCAATTGGAAGAGTTTAAAGCGGCCTTTGAAAAGGCTGTTCAAGAGCGGATATTGGACTCTCAAAAAGCTCCAGTAATGCTATATGACGCTGAACTGACTCTGGATGCCATTACATCCAAATTATACCGTGTACTAATTCAGATGGCTCCTTTTGGACCTAAAAATATGAAACCGGTATTTGTTAGTCATAATTGTGTAGATAAAGGAGGCAGTCGTTTGGTAGGAAAAGATCAAGACCATTTAAAACTTGAATTGGTCGATCCCAACGGAACAGTAATCCAAGGAATTGGCTTTGGCCTTGGACAACATCACAGTAAAGTGAAGCAAAAAAATCCCTTTTCTATTTTATATACTCTGGATGAAAATGAATTTAATGGTAGAGTAAGTTTACAACTGGTGATCAAGGATATTAAATTTTAGAAAGCAATTTTAGTGTAGAGGGATCGTGACTATTTTGTGCTCTTCCTTGAATATCATCAAGTACTTTATTTGCCAATTGTTTTCCTAGCTCTACGCCCCATTGGTCATAGCTGTAAATATTCCAGAGAACCCCCTGGACAAATATTTTGTTTTCGTAGAGCGCAATTAAAGCACCTAAATTTTCAGGAGTTAATTGTTCAATTAAAATGGTATTGGTGGGCTTGTTGCCCTCAAAAACTTTAAAAGGCGCTAATTCTCTTTGTTGGGATTCAGACAAACCAGAATTTTGTAATTCGGCCATGACTTGATCTTTAGTTTTCCCAGTCATTAAAGCCTCTGTCTGTGCAACAAAATTGGCAAGTAATTTATTTTGATGATTGGTATTTCCGTTGAGAGATTTTTTAAATCCGATAAAGTCGGCTGGAATGAGTTTGGTTCCCTGATGAATCAATTGAAAAAAAGCATGTTGTGCATTTGTACCTGAAGCACCCCAAATGATGGTTCCTGTCTGATAATCTACTGGCGTACCGTCACGACCCACGTATTTTCCATTACTCTCCATAATCCCTTGTTGGAGGTAGGCGGGGAGGTTTTTCAAATATTCTGTATAAGGGATGATAGCTTCGCTTTCAGCTCCCCAAAGGTTGTTGTACCAAATACTTAAGAGTCCTAAAACAACAGGAATATTTTGTTTAAAAGGAGTTTCTTGAAAATGAAGATCCATTTTTCCTGCCCCGTGAAGCAGCGCCTTAAAATGGTCAGGTCCAACTGCCAAACAGATACTTAGACCCACCGTACTCCAAAGAGAAAAACGACCACCAACCCAGTCGTTCATGGGAAAGGTATTCTCCGGGTCGATACCAAAAGCTTTGATCTTTTCAAGATTGGTAGAGACGGCAACAAAGTGTTGTGCTATACCGCTTTCAGAGGCTTGAGACAAAAACCATTGGCGGATACTGTTTGCATTGCTTAAAGTTTCTTGAGTGGTAAATGTTTTGGATACTACTACAAACAAGGTAGTTTCAGGATTCAAACCTTTTAAAACTTCAACATGATGGTCTCCATCTACATTGGAAACAAATCGAACTTCTAATTTATTTTGATAATGGGCTAAGGCCTCTACTACCATGGCAGGGCCGAGGTCAGAACCACCAATACCGATGTTGACAACATGAGTTATAGGCTTACCCGTATACCCTTTCCAATCGCCAGAGATGACTTTTTCGCAAAAAGCAAACATCTTATTTTGCGAAGCCTCTATTTCTGCCAAGATATTTTTCCCTTCAACTAAAATAGGCTCTTTTTTGAGGGTTCTCAAGGCGGTATGAAGTACTGCTCTGTTTTCTGTACTATTTATTACTACTCCTGAAAATTGAGCTTTAATGGCTTCCGTAAGACCACTTTCTTTCGCCAATTCAAGCAATAGGTCAAAACCCTTTTGGTCAATTCTGTTTTTTGAAACATCTACATAAAAATCTTCCCATTCAAATGTGGTATAGTCCAAGCGGTTGGACTCATAATCAAAATGATCTAGGATTGAGTATTGAGCAATTTTGTGCTGGTGAGCGAGTAGTGTATTCCAAGAAGAATTTTCAGTTAAAGGTCTATTAGGAAGGGTTTTTTTTTGCATTTTGGTTTTGATTATGGATTACAGCGATTTCTGAATCCGTTGGAGTTTCAAAAGCTATGCAATCTAATTTAGTTTTGTAGGGAAGGATGTACCTGGCAAATTTGGACTTTAGTTCTGGAGCGATGGGTTTAGCATCAGGAAGTTTTTGTTTAAAGGGATCTACCTGACGACCGTTTTTCCAAAACCGATAACACACATGAGGTCCTGAGGTATTTCCTGTCATACCGACCCAGCCAATTACATCTCCTTGCTCGACAAATTGCCCCACCTTAACATTTCTTTTTTTCATGTGAAGGTACTGAGTAGAATAGGTGCCGTTGTGTTTTATCATCACATAATTGCCATTCCCTCTGGTATAGCTCGCTTTGGTTATAGTTCCATTTGCGGTGGCAAGTATAGGTGTTCCAACGGAGGCCGCAAAATCAGTTCCTTTATGGGGACGGATACGATTGCCGTAATAAGCAATTCTTCTTTTAAGATTATAACGGGAAGAGACTCTATTAAATTTTAATGGTCCTTGTAAAAAGGCTCGTCTCAAGCTTTTTGCCTTATCGTCAAAATAGTCAACTATCCTTCTTTCTTCATCACTTATGTATTCAAAAGCGTAAAGCGGTTTTCCTTTGTGTTCAAAGTAGGCTGCCTTGATTCGTTCTATTCCTATAGAAATACTGTCATCGACAAATTTTTCAGTGTAAATAATTTTAAATCGATCTCCTTTTTGTAATCGAAAAAAATCAA
>JAYPMN010000045.1:0-9323 GCA_038129925.1 Flavobacteriaceae bacterium | reverse complement strand
AGTAATCTTTCGGCATAAGCACCAATTCGCATACTCCACTGTTTCATTTTTTTCTTTGTCACTGGATAGCCTCCTCGTTCAGAAACTCCGTTGATAATTTCGTCATTAGCCAATACCGTTCCTAAATCAGCACACCAATTCACTTCCGTTTCAGATAAATATGCCAAACGATAGTTTAACAAGAGTTCCTGCTTTTTTTCAGCAGAAAAAGCGTTCCACTCAACAGCTGATAATTCTGGAGCTGAAGTATCACAAACCGCATCAATAGACCGATTTCCTTCCTTTTCCAGACGCTCAACTAGATGAGCTATCGGCCTTGCTCGGTCAGCAGTTTTACAATAATAGTGATCGAACAAGAGAAGGAAAATCCATTGCGTCCATTTGTAAAAATCAGGCTCTGAAGTTCTCACCTCACGACTCCAATCAAATGAAAAGCCCATTTGATCTAATTGTTCGCGATAGCGGTTTATGTTTTCTTGTGTTGTTTTGGCTGGATGCTGCCCTGTTTGTATTGCATACTGCTCGGCAGGTAAACCAAAAGAGTCATAACCCTGAGGGTGAAGGACATTAAATCCCTTATGCCTTTTATAGCGCGAATAAATATCACTGGCAATATATCCGAGTGGGTGTCCTACATGAAGCCCTGCTCCAGATGGGTAAGGAAACATATCCAGAACGTAAAACTTTGGTTTTTCAGAATGATTTTCAGCTTTAAAAGTCTGATTTTTCGCCCAATGGGCCTGCCATTTCTTTTCAATATTCTTGAAGTCGTATCCCACGTTTTTTGTTATTGAAGGGTCTAGAAAGGCACAAAAATACGCTTATTGATTGAATGTCAAAAAAGGAAAAGAATATTTTATCACCGTTGTGGTCTACTAATTCTTTGCTATTTTTACAAAAACTATCGTTGTGGCAAAAAGCTTCCAAGAAAAATTTCAAAAAAGAAGAGTACTGACTGGCTACTTATCCGTGGTAATAAGCATCAGCCTGGTTTTATTTTTTGTGGGAATCTTAGGATTATTTTTACTCAATACCAGAAATGTTGCTGCCTACTTTAAGGAACAAATTGTAATGACTGTCTACCTCAAAGACAGTGCAAAAGACATCGAAATCACTCAACTACAGAAAAAAATACAGCTTGATCCAGCTACAAAAAAGGTCAACTTAATCTCCAAGGAAGAGGCTGCTGCTCAATATGCAAGGGATATTGGGGAGGATTTTCTAGAATTTCTAGGCTACAATCCGCTGCTAAATTCTGTAGATGTATACTTTAATGCGGCCTATGTCAATACCGTTAGTCTAACCCAAACTCAGCGGGAATTAGAAACCTCAGATTTTGTAGACGAAGTTGTATTTGACCAACCTCTTGTGACTTTATTGGATGAAAATATTCTTCGTATATCTTATGTATTATTGCTTACTACCCTTTTATTTATCGGCATTGCGCTCTTACTCATCAACAGTTCCATTCGACTCTCAATATATTCCAAACGATTTATTATTAAAACCATGCAATTGGTTGGAGCGACTAAATCGTTTATTCGCAGACCTTTTATTTGGACGCATATGCGTTTGGGAATTTTAAGTTCTTTTATTGCCCTCAGTGGACTGGTTTTGGTGTTTTTAGAAATCAATAAACGTTTCCCGGAACTCGATATGATGGGTCAGCCCGTTACGTTAACTGTAGTTTTTGGAGGTGTACTCTTTTTAGGTATTGGAATTACAGGGGTGAGTACTTTTTTTGCAACTCAACGCTATTTAAATTTGAAATCAGACGCTATATATTAAATCTATCCCCATGAAAAAAAACACTGGTCAAAAAAAGTTCTTGTTTGAAAAAAGAAATTATCGCTTTCTTTTTTTAGCGATTTCCGTCATTGCACTTGGCTTTATCTTGATGGCAGGTGGCGGAAGTGACGACCCTAACTTTTTCAATGAAGAGATTTTTAATTTTCGCCGGATTCGTTTGGCTCCTACTTTAGTTCTCATAGGTTTTGGAATCGCAATGTATTCCATCTTAACCCGAGAAACTACTAAATAATGAATGCGATTGAAGCTTTGATTTTAGGTATTGTTCAGGGGCTTACTGAGTTTTTACCGATTTCGTCTAGTGGACATCTTGAAATTGGAAAAGCCTTATTTGGTTTAGAAGCAATAGGTCAAGAAAGCTTGTTTTTAACTCTTGCACTTCATGTAGGTACGGCACTCAGTACGCTAATCGTATTTCGAAAAGATATTATCCTACTCATCAAGGGTATATTTTCAACCACTAAAAATGAAAGTCATGGCTTCGCAATCAAAATAGTCATTTCTATGGTTCCAGCTGTTTTAGTTGGTTTATTTTTAGAGGAACAGATAGCGGTACTTTTTGATCAAAATCTAATCTTAGTCGGCAGCATGCTCTTTTTAACAGGAATTGTGCTTTTTTTAGCTGAGAAAACTCGGGAATCTAGAGGTACTGTATCAAACAAAAAGGCATTTTATATTGGTATAGTTCAAGCAATAGCTATACTCCCTGGCATTTCCCGAAGTGGATCAACTATCTCTGGGGCTTTAATGTTAGGAATTGATCGAGAAAAAGCAGCTCGATTTTCTTTTTTAATGGTCCTTCCTCTTATTTTTGGAAGTATGGCAAAATCACTAATTGATTTTCAGGGCGTCCCTCAACAGTTGGATCTTTTTCCTATTATACTTGGCTTTCTAGCATCGTTGATTAGCGGTATTTTTGCTTGTAAATGGATGATTGCCTTGGTTAAAAAAAGTCAATTGATTTATTTTAGTTTTTACTGTTTTATCGTAGGTGGTTTTAGTTTGTTATATGGATTTTTTTAAACAATCATTTACTGCTGAATCACTCTTGGAAGGGCAGCTATTGCAAATTGATAAGCCCTTTGGCTGGACCTCGTTTCAGGTGGTAAATAAAATTCGATGGCACTTAAAAAAACAGGCTGATTTAAAAAAACTTAAAGTTGGGCATGCAGGTACGCTTGATCCACTAGCAACAGGGCTTTTACTGATCTGTACTGGAAAAAAAACCAAATCAATTGAAACCTATCAAAATCAAGAAAAAGAATATACGGGGGCATTTTACCTTGGAGCAACAACCCCCTCTTACGATTTGGAAACAGCACAGTGTCACACCTATCCTATTGAACACATCACCGAAGAACAAATTTTAAAAACTACTCAAAAGTTTACGGGTCAAATAACACAATACCCTCCGCTATTCTCCGCTTTGAAAAAGGATGGAAAACGCTTATATGAGTATGCACGTGAGGGTTTAAATCCAGATATAAAAGCACGCCAGGTTTTGATCTCTGAATTTAAAATTCAAAAAATCAAACTCCCTGAGGTTGAGTTTTTAGTCCGCTGTAGTAAAGGAACCTACATACGAAGTTTGGCACATGATTTTGGAAAAGCATTGGATTCTGGAGCCCATTTGAGCGCGCTACGTCGAACAAAAATTGGTAACTTTACAGTCGAGAATTCATTTAATATGGACAGTGTATATGATGAAAAATCACCAAAAAACATTAGCTTGAAATTAAAATGAAAATTGCAATGGAAAACAATCTTGACCTTGTACACCCCCAACTCAGTAAACTAGGGTATATCGCCTCACCCATTGACAAGAATATTGATTTACCTAATGCAATTCAGCAACTCAAAAAAGAAAAAAATGCAGTACTGCTCGCTCACTACTATCAAGAGCCTAAAATTCAAGAATTAGCTGATTACCTCGGAGATAGTCTATACTTAGCTCAACAAGCGGCTCAAGTAGAAGCGGATATCATTGTTTTTGCAGGTGTCCACTTTATGGCAGAAACTGCCAAAATAATTAACCCCAGCAAAAAGGTCTTATTACCCGATCTTAAGGCTGGTTGTTCTTTAGCTGACTCTTGCCCTCCTTCAGATTTCGCAGCTTTTAAAGCCCAACATCCTGATGCTACAGTAGTGACCTATATTAATTGTTCTGCAGAAATCAAGGCATTGAGTGATATTGTTTGTACTTCTAGTAATGCTGTAAAGGTTATTGAAAACATCTCTAAAGATAAAGAAATAATTTTTGCTCCAGATAAAAACTTAGGTAGATATCTGATTAAAAAAACAGGCAGAAACATGATATTATGGGATGGTGCTTGTATCGTCCATGAGGCCTTTTCATTTGAAAAAATTGTCTCTCTTGCCAAAGAACACCCCAAAGCTAAATTTATTGCTCACCCTGAGAGTGAGTCACCCATCTTAGAAATTGCACATTACATTGGCAGTACTGCAGAACTTCTTCGATTTGTTCAAGAAGACTCTTCAATGAGTTATATCGTGGCTACCGAAGCGGGAATCCTCCATGAAATGCAAAAACGCTGTCCACAAAAAACCTTTATTCCAGCTCCTGTTGAGGATGATACTTGTGCTTGTAGCGAATGTGCCTTTATGAAGCTCAATACCTTAGAAAAACTCTACAACTGTATGCTACATGAGCTCCCCGAAATAGTTTTGGACAAAGGGCTGATAGAAAAAGCTCGTAGACCCATCGGGCGCATGCTTAATTTAGGGAGATCATGACAAAAGATGTTTTGGTCATTGGTACAGGCATCTCTGGTTTGGCTTATGCTATACATGTGGCAGATAACAACCCTGAGACTTCGCTTGTTTTAATATCCAAAAGTGATTTAAATGAAGGAAATACTCGATATGCACAAGGAGGAATAGCTGTAGTTTCTAACTTTAAGAAAGATTCTTTTGACAAACATGTAGCTGATACGCTTAAAGCTGGAGCAGGAACCTGCGATCCAGAAGTAGTCAAATTTGTCATAGAGGAAGGGCATGAACGATTAACAGAATTAATGAATTGGGGCGCTCAATTTGATAAAAAAGAAAAAAAATTAGATCTGGCTAAAGAGGCTGGACATTCGGAAAATCGAATTGTTCATTTCAAAGACCAGACGGGTCAACACATACAAGAAGCTTTAATTGAAAAAATTAAAACCTTCCCAAACATTGAGCTTTTAGAACGGCATACGCTGGTAGATTTAATCACAGATCACCACTCCGTTAAAAAGGAAAATCGTTGTTACGGTGCCTATGTTATTTCACAAGAAGAAGAAAGAATCATTAAAATTACTGCTAAAATTACGGTCTTGTCAACTGGGGGAGCAGGAAGTTTATTCGCCCACTCTACTAATCCAAAAATTGCTACAGGTGATGGTTTAGGTGCTGCATACCGTGCCCGAGTATTAATGTCGGATTTGTCTTATGTACAGTTTCATCCAACTGCACTCTACCCCAAAGTAAACGGAAATACCTTTTTAATTACAGAAGCAGTGAGAGGTGCTGGCGCCCAACTGCTCAACAGCAAAGGAGAGCGTTTTATGCTCAAAAACGACCCCAAAGCTGAATTGGCTCCACGAGATATTGTTGCACGGGGTATTCAACGTGAAATCGAACAACAAAAGGAAGATTTTGTTTGGTTAAATGGGTCCGAAATTGAAATGAAACAGTGGGAAACACACTTCCCCACTATCCTAGAGACCTGTAAAAGCTTGGATATAGAACTACCCAAAGATTCTATTCCTGTTGTACCTGCTGCTCATTATTTTTGCGGAGGAATAAAAGTCAATCAAAAAAGTGAATCTCAATTAAAAGGGCTATATGCTATAGGGGAATGCAGTGCTACTGGACTGCACGGAGCGAATAGACTAGCCTCAAATTCACTTTTGGAATCCCTTGTCTTTGCTCAGAGAGCAGCTCAAGACTCATTAAAAGTTTTAAAACAAAAACTCCCGCCAGAGTCTTTTTACCAGGCCATCCCAGCATGGAAAGGAGATGCATACTCCAATAGTACAGAAATCGAAGCAATTAAAAAATACAGAAAAGAACTACAAGAAATCATGACCCAGTACGTAGGAATATTCAAAACTAATGAAGGCCTACAACTAGCCGAAAATAAAATTGATGAAATTTATAAAGCTGTTACTAGTATTTACAATAATAATAAATTGACTAACGGACTTTGCGAACTAAGAAATATGGTAAGTATTGCCCACTTAATCATTAAACAGTCCCAAGAAATCACCCAAAACCAAGGAGTCTTTTACAATCGCGACTATGCCTGAGAATTTTTACAAAAAATATCAGGCTGAATTTGAGAGATTTATAGATCTGGCCTTAAAAGAAGACATTGGAAGTGGAGACCATAGCAGCTTGTCATGTATCGATCCACAAAGTCAAAGTAAGGCTGTTTTGCTCACCAAGCAAGCGGGAATACTTGGGGGAATGGAGTTGACTGGCAAGATTTTTCAACGCTACGATCCACTGCTCCAGTTTGAACCTCTATTGGCTGACGGTTCTAAAATTAAACCTGGACAAAAAGCATTTACCATAAGCGGTTCTACTTTATCTATACTGGCTACAGAGCGATTGGTGCTCAACTCACTTCAAAGAATGAGTGGAATTGCCACCCTGACACATCGTCTGAGCCAAAAAATAAAACACACGGAATGCAAACTGTTAGACACTCGAAAAACCACCCCTAATTTTCGATATGCTGAAAAATGGGCAGTTTTAATCGGAGGAGGGCAAAATCACCGTATGGGGCTGTTTGATGCATTGATGATCAAAGACAATCATGTGGACTTTTGCGGAGGAATGACTCATGCACTCCAAAAAACAGAAGCATATTTGAGGCAGTTGGGAAAACCACTTGAGGTTGTTGTCGAATGTAGAAATTCAAATGAAATTGCAGCAACACTTCCTTTTTCATTTGTAAGTCGAATTCTATTAGACAATCACAGTATCCCGCAATTAAAAGAAGCTTTAGTTCAAATTGATAATCAAAAACCAACTGAAGCATCAGGCAATATAACGGAAGACAAGCTTGTTGCTGTAGCAGAAACTGGAGTAAATTTTATTTCGATGGGAGCTCTTACATATGATGCAAAGAGCATTGATTTAAGTTTAAAGGCTGTTTGAAAGCATCAGAATGATGAGTGAGTTCATTGTAAGAACTAGAATGTTAACCCCAGAGCCCAGCAAATTCTGCTTTAATTTTTATATTTGTTAACACTTTCCTTTCTATGAAATATCGAAGAATTCTTTTAAAATTAAGTGGTGAAGCCCTTATGGGAGATAAGACCCACGGAATTGATCCAATCAAAATTGACACTTACGCCAAAGAAATCAAAAAGGTTTTTGACAAGGGCATCGAGATAGCCATAGTCATCGGTGGAGGAAATATCTTTAGAGGAATTTCAGGTGCTAGCAAGGGAATGGATCGTGTTCAAGCTGATTATATGGGGATGCTTGCAACAGTGATTAACGGTTTAGCGCTACAGGGAGCCTTAGAAAACAATAATGTCCCAACCAGACTTCAAACAGCCATTAAAATTGAGGCTATAGCTGAACCTTTTATCAAGAGAAAAGCAACACGTCACCTGGAAAAAGGAAGGGTAGTCATTTTTGGTTCTGGTACTGGTAATCCTTATTTCACTACTGACTCGGCAGCAGTTTTAAGAGCAATAGAAATAAATGCTGACGTCATCCTCAAAGGTACACGCGTGGACGGAATCTATACCGAAGACCCCGAAAAAAACGATAAGGCTACGAAATTTGACAATTTGTCTTTTGATGAAGTATTAAAAAAAGGGCTCAAAATTATGGACACTACTGCCTTTACCTTGAGTCAAGAAAACAATTTACCCATTATCGTTTTTGATATGAATACACCCAATAACTTGGATAATGTATTGCAAGGCAAAAACGTAGGAACTAGAGTCGATCTTTAAAACAATTATCCATGGAAGATGAAATGAACTTTATATTAGACGCTGCTAAAGAAAGTATGGAACAGGCAGTTGCACATTTGGAAAAAGAAATGCTTAATATCAGAGCAGGAAAAGCCAATCCAATAATGCTCTCTACCGTAAAGGTAGACTATTACGGCACCTCTACTCCACTTTCTCAACTTGCTAATGTCAATACCCCTGACGCAAGAACCTTGACTGTTCAACCTTGGGAAAAAAACCTTTTAGCTGATATAGAAAAAGCAATTTTAATTTCCAATTTAGGATTTAACCCGATGAACAATGGAGAATCAGTGATCATCAACATCCCTCCCTTGACAGAGGAACGTCGTCGGGATTTAGCAAAGCTTGCCAAAGCGGAATCTGAAAATGCAAAAATCGTAATTCGAGCTGCCCGTAAAGATGCTAATGATGAAATCAAAAAGTCAGAGGCTTCAGATGATGAACAAAAAAACTATGGAATAGACATTCAATCGCTGACGGATAAATTCATTAAAAAAGTGGATGAAATCTTTAGTCTAAAAGAAAAAGAGATTTTAACGGTATAAAGAATTTTTCTTTATATAGCTGCTGAGGCATCATGAGAAAGAAAAAAGATTCTAATATTTGGGGCCTAATAGCACGGCTTATTTTAAGAAATAGGTTTATCCTTATTGTTGCCATAGTCGGTATGACGTTTTTTTGGGCAACCCAGTGGAAGTACATGCAATTCACCTTTACTGAAGCCAACTTACTCCCCGATAACCACCCCGAAAATATACTTTATAAAAATTTTACAGACACCTTTGACGAGGAAGGAAACGTCATTGTAATTGCATTACAAGACAGTTTGTTTTTTACTTCAGAAAAAAGAAATGCCTGGAGATCTTTAAACAATAGTATACAGGAGTTTTCTGAGATTGATTTGGTCTTGTCAACCGACAACCTACAAGAATTGATTAAAGATGAAAAAAATGAAAAATTCATACTTCAAGAAGTTCCCCTGGCAAAAGCTGTAGACTCAGCTGCTTTATTAAAATTCAGAGAAAAATTATTTCTAGAACTTCCCTTTTACAATAATTTAATTTTTGATTCCGAAACCAATACCATTAGATCCGTGGTTTATATGGATCCTGAAATTGTCAATACTGCTAAACGCAAAGATTTTATTTTTGACAAATTTATCCCCCTGATTACTTCTTTTGAAGAAGCAATATCCTCTGATGTTCACGTATCGGGTATGCCCTATATCCGAACGCTAAACGCTCAAAATATAGTTGATGAAATCGGACTCTTTGTTTTAGGAGCTACCCTGATAACTTCCTTAATTTTCTTTTTGTTTTTTAGATCCTTTAGAGCCACCTTTATTTCACTATTTGTAGTAGCCATCGGAGTAATGTGGGCCTTTGGAATATTAGGGTGGTTGGGTTATGAAATCACCGTACTGACGGCTTTGATACCTCCTTTAATAATTGTTATAGGAGTGCCAAATTGTATTTTCCTGATCAATAAATACCAGCAAGAAATTGCCAAACATAAAAATCA